>JAUHWK010000161.1 GCA_030424555.1 bacterium
GGTCCGGCTGGAGGTCCTGTCGACCGCGCGGCACGTCGATGTCGTGGCGGAGGGATTCGACGTGGCGCTGCGCGCGGGGCCGCTGCGGGAGGATGGCCTCGTGTCCCGCATCGTGTGGCGCACCGAGACCCTCGTGGTGGCCACCCCCGCCCTCGTCGCCGCCCACGGCGCGCCGACCGATCCGGCCGCGCTGTCCTCGTGGCCCTGCGTGGTGGGGTTTGACGGGCAGGAAGTCCCCGAGCGGGGCTGGCCGCTCCACGCGGGGGGGAGCGTGCCGGTGTCCGGGCGGTTCGCCACGAACGACCTGACGCTCCGAGCCCACCTCGCCGTGCAGGGGTACGGCGCCGCGCTCTTGCCACGTCAGGTGGTGGCGAAGGAGCTGGCGGAGGGACGGCTGGTGCCGCTGCTGGAGGGCGTGGTGGGGGCGACGGCGGCGCTGAGGGTGGCGTGGCCGGAGCGCGCCTACTTGCCCGCGGCGGTGCGGGCGTTCATCGATCACGCCGTGGCGTGGATCGGCACACGGGGCCTCGGGTTGCTGCCGAGCTTGGACGCGGACGAGGGGTCGACGGGGCCAAGCCGCTGACCGCGGGCGAGACCCTCGGGTCCGACACCCCGGCGGCTCACCGTCCGATGGAGATCAGCCAGTCCATCACCTTGGGGGGCATGTGCCGCCCGAGGAAGGTGGCGAGGTAGGCGTCGCGACCCACCGGGTAGCGAGCCCGTGGGCGGCGGGCCGTCAGCGCGGTCCACACCACCTTGGCGACCTCGTCGGGGTCGATGCCGTCGGCAGCCTGCTGGTGGACCACCCGGGTCATCTCCGGCATCGCCTCGGGGTACAGCGCGGTCATCGCCGCGTCGCCCTCGGCCTCGACCTCCTTGATCTCCGCCTTTCCCTTGTCCCAGATCGGGGTGGCGATGGCGCCGGGCTCGAGCAGCACGACTCGGATCCCCCAGTCCCGAAGCTCCTGGCGCATGGCGTCGTTGACGCCCACCAGGGCGTGCTTGCTGGCCGTGTACGGCCCCATGTACCGGGGGGTGACGCGGCTGCCGGTGCTGCCGATGTTCACCACCCGACCGGTCGCGCGACGCAGGTGGGGGATCGCGCGCTGGCTCACGGCGATCTGTCCGAACACGTTGACCTCGAACTGCCAGCGGAACGCGTCCAGGTCCACGACCTCGATCGGCCGGGCCAGGGCGAAGCCCGCGTTGTTGACGAGGCCGTCGAGGCCCGCGTCCGCGCAGTGCTCGTCGAGGGTGGCTGCGAGGGCGTCGAGGTGGTCAGGCTTGGTGACGTCGAGGAGGACGGGACGGATGTCTCCGGCCGGCTCGGCGAGGAGCGACGCGCCGTCGGCGTCCTTGCGAATGCCGGCGAGGACGGTCCAGCCCGCGCGGGCGAGGCGGAGGGTGGTGGCGCGGCCGATGCCGGTGGAGGAGCCGGTGACGAGGGCGGTGGGCATGGGGATCTCGGGGTGGTGGCAGGACGTGGGCCCCCACCCCCTGGCGGGGGGATAAGGCGCCGCACGCCGTCCGATCAGGGGTCGACATGCCCGTTTCCCACCCTCCGCGCCACGTCGACCGATGACCGCGCGTGTCGTCGTCCTCGCGGTCGCGGGCCTCGTGCTGGGGTGGGGCCTGTCTGCCCTGGCGCTGTGGTGGTTCCAGGATCAGCTCGTGTTTCCCGGGGCGTCGTTCGGTCCCGATCCCCGGGTGGACGCCGTCGCCCAGGCGGGCGGCTGGCGGGTCGTCACCCTCGATCGTCCGGAGGGGCCACCGCTCACGGTCTGGCACCGCCCCGGGGACGGCACCCGCGCGCTGCTGATGCTGCACGGCAACGGCGGCCACCCTGTCCAGTTCGACGCCCACGCCCGGCTCGCGGTCGGATGGGACGTCGTCGCGCCGATCTACCGAGGGTACGCGGGCACGCCCGGCACGCCCTCGGAGGCGGGGGTCGTCGACGACGGCCTCGATGCGATGGCGTGGATCGGCGAGGTCCTGGACATCCCGCCGTCGCGGACGGTCGTGCACGGTCACAGCCTCGGGGGCGGTGTGGCGGCCCAGGTGGCGGCACGCACCCAACCGGGCTTGCTCGTCCTGGCGTCCAGCTTCGACAGCTTGCAGGAGATGGTCTCGCGGACGTTCTGGATGTTCCCGGTCCGGTGGAGCCTCCGCACCACCCTGGACTCGGTGGGGGCGCTGGCGTCGTACGACGGTCCGATCCTGCTGCTGCACGCGCGGGACGACCGCACGGTCCCGATCACGGCGATGCGGCGCCTTGCCCACGCCTACCCGCGCGCCCTGGTCGTCGAGACGGCCACGGGGGGCCATCAACCCCCGGTGGCGACGTCGGCCGAGGCGCGTGCGGCGTGGCTGGAGGCGCTGGCGCGAAACGTGCCGGCCGCCCCCTGAGCCCTACCCGTCGATCCGGCGGTCCACGATGCGTTGGATGGCCCCGGCGAGTGCCTCCGGGACCTGCTCCTGCAAGAAGTGACCGGCGCGGGTCTCGGTGACCGGCGCGGCGGGGAGGGTCCGGCGCACGTGGCCGAGGACCGATCCGAGCACGGGGTCGCGGGTTCCCCACACGATCGCGGCTGGGCCCGTCCACGACGACACGAAGGCGTGGCCGGTGGCGAGCCCCTGCATCGACGGGTGGGCGGGGGTGTCGGGCACCATCCGAGCGAGCGCGAGGGGGGCGTCGTTGCGGGACAGGCCGCGCAGGGGCCATCGGTAGGCGTACGCGACGTCCTCGGGGAGCTTGCGCCCGTCTCCCTGGGCCTGATGCAGGGCGGACTGTGGGAACCCGAGGCCGCGGAACACCAGGTCGCTGACCACGGGGGTGTGGGCGAAGCGGTGGAACGGCGTGGGCTTGAAGCCGGGCTTGGGGGGACCGATCACCGTGTTGGCGATCACCATTCCCGCGACCCGATCGGGGCGATCTGCGAAGGTCCGCCACAGGATGGGACCGCCCCAGTCCTGGCCGACGATCACCACGTCCTCAAGGCCCAGGCCGTCGACCACCATGCCGAGGTGATCGGCGTGACGCTCCAGCGTGTGAAAGGCACGCGGCACCCGATCGGACAGGCCGAGGCCAGGCAGATCGACGGTGATCCACCGCACGCCCTGCAGGCGCGACACCACCTTGCGCCACAAGAACCCCCAGGTGGGGTTGCCGTGCTGTAGCAGGACGGGGACGCCGTCCGGGTCGCCGCCCTCCATCACGTGCAGCGTGGTCCCTGCCGTGTCGACGCGGTAGCGGAGGGTGCCGGGGGCGAGCAGGCGCTCGATGCGCTCGGGAAGGGGCGGGGCAGGCGATCGGTGCACGCGGCCTCCGTGCGTCGGCAGGGACTGGCAGGGTAGCGTGACCCACCCCTGCCGCCGAGGTGTCCGTGGGCGACCCGATCGCGACCCGTCCCCCTGTCGACGACCTGCTCCGGAGCATGCGGGATGGGCAGGTGCAGTCCGACGAGGCGATCCAGGCCTTCGTCGCCGGGGTCGTGGACGGCTCGCTGTCTCGCCCGCAGGCGGCGGCGTGGGTGGCCTGGGCCTTTGCGCGCACGCTGTCCCCGCCCGAGACCGTCGCCCTGACCGAGGCGATGACGCACTCGGGCACCGTCCTGGCGTGGCCTGAGGGTCCGGAGGTCTGGGACAAGCACAGCACCGGTGGGGTGGGGGACAAGGCCTCGCTGATCCTCGCCCCGATGATGATCGCCTGCGGGCGGCGGGTGCCGATGCTCAGCGGGCGGGGCCTGGGGCACACCGGCGGCACGCTCGACAAGCTCGAGGCGATCCCTGGGTTCCGGACCGATCTGACCGTGGAGGCGATGCGCGCGCAGCTGGACACCCTCGGGGGGTTCTTGTGTGGGCAGACGGCGGAGCTCGCGCCCGCGGATCGGGTGCTGTACGCCCTCCGGGACGAGATCCAGGCGGTGCCGTCCATCCCCCTGATTGTGGGCAGCATCCTGAGCAAGAAGCTGGCGGCGGGCGTCCAGCGGCTGGTGTTGGACGTCAAGGCGGGACGGGGGGCGTTCATGCCAACGGTCGCCGCGGCGCGGGACCTCGCCCACGCCCTGGTCCACGCCGCCCAGGCCCACGGGGTGCGGACGCGCGCGCTCGTCACCCAGATGGACCGTCCCCTCGGAGAGGCGATCGGCAACGCCCTGGAGGTGGCCGAGTGCCTCGACACGCTCCGGGGTGGGGGGCCGAAGGACCTTCGGGCGCTGTGTGTGGCGCTGTGTGCCGACGCGCCGGACGCGGAGGCGACCCTGGACGACGGGCGGGCGCTGGCGGTGTTTCAGCGGATCGTCGAGGCGCAGGGTGGCGACCCACGGGTGGTGGACGACCCGACGCGCTTGCGGGGGGCTGGCTGCGCAGCCTTCGTGGTCGAGGCGCCGCGCGACGGGGTGGTCTCGCGCACGGACGCGTTCGATCTGGGGCTGGCGTCCGTGCGGCTGGGCGCCAACCGGATGCGGGCCGGCGATCCGATCGATCCCGGCGTCGGGCTGGTGGTCCACGCCGATCCAGGGGAGGCGGTGGTCGCAGGCCAGCCCTTGGTGACGCTCTGGCACCGCGACGGCCACGGCCTGGAGGCGGCACACACGCTCGTGACGCGCGCGATCGACCTGTCGGACGGCTCGGTCTCCCCCGATCCGCTGGTCCACGAGGTGCTCGGCGCTTGATCCGGAGCCCCTGATCCAGCAGGATGGGCGCGACCCAGCGGAGGGGACGAGTCGATGCTGTGGTGGATCGCGTCGGCGGCGGCCGCGGAAGGGAGCTTCGTCGCGCACGACACCACGCTGTTCGAGCGTGCGACGTCGTTGTTCGGGATCGGGGCGATGGTGGGCATCGCGTGGTTGTTGTCGACCGACCGCAAGGCGATCGCGTGGCGTCCCGTGATGTGGGGGGTCGCGCTGCAGCTCGCGCTGGGGGCGCTGGTGCTGTCCCCGGCCGTGTCGGGATTCTTCTACGGGGTCGTGAGCCGCGGGGTGGAGCAGCTGCTCGCGTTCAGCGAAGAGGGCGCCACCTTCGTGTTCGGCTCGATCGAGCCCCACGAGATCCTGGTCGGCGGCCACAAGGAGACCATCGTGGGCCGCGTGAGCCCGCCCGTGAAGACCTTCGCGTTCTGGATCCTACCCACCATCGTGTTCTTCAGCGCCCTGATGAGCGTGCTGTACCACCTCGGGGTGATGCAGTGGATCGTCCGGCTGCTCGCCAAGGTGATGGTCAAGACCCTGGGGACGAGCGGGGCGGAGTCGCTGTCGGCGGCGGGGAACATCTTCGTGGGCCAGACCGAGGCCCCGCTGTTGGTCCGTCCCTTCGTCGCCACGATGACCCGCTCCGAGCTGATGGCCGTGATGACCGGGGGCTTCGCCACGGTCGCGGGCGGCGTGATGGGCGCGTACGTCAAGTTCCTCGAAGACATTCCCGACATCGCAGGCCACCTCGTGATGGCGTCGATCCTGTCCGCCCCCGCCGCGCTGGCGATCGCCAAGGTGATGGTGCCCGAGACCGAGGAGCCTCAGACCCGCGGGGAGGTCACGCTCGAGGCCGAGTCCCCGGCGAGCAACGTCGTGGAGGCCGCCGCGATCGGCGCGACCGACGGGCTCAAGCTCGCACTGAACGTCGCGGCCATGCTCATCGCGATCGTCGGCCTGGTGGCGATGGTCGACTTCTTCGTGGGGCTGGTCCCTGTGGGGTTCTGCGGCGGCATGCCCGGGGTGTCGGCCACGTGCGTCGATGGATCGGCGGCCGAGCCGCTGTCGATGTCCATCCTGCTGGGGTGGGCCTTCGCGCCGATTGCGATCCTGCTCGGGGTTCCGTGGTCGGACGTCACCATCGTCGGGCGGCTGCTGGGCGAGAAGATCGTCCTCACTGAGCTGCTCGCCTACATCCACCTCGGGGAGCTGGTGGGCAGCAGCACGCCGGCGATCACCGAGCGCGGCGCGGTCATCGCCAGCTACGCGCTGTGCGGGTTCGCCAACTTCGCCAGCATCGGCATCCAGCTGGGCGGCATCGGCGGCATCGCGCCCGAGCGCATGGGCGACCTCAGCCGGCTCGGGCTTCGGGCGATGGTGGGCGGGGTGCTGGCGGCCTGCATGACCGGCGCGGTGGCCGGCGTGATGCTGTAGGCGCCTGCAGGACCCAATGAAGAGCGGCCTCGTGGCCCGATGCCGAGCAGCAGCGTGGCGTGCGGGCGATCAGCGGCCGAAGAGATCCTCGTCGCGGCGGGTGCGACGGTCGTCCATCCACCGCATGCCCCGGGTGGCGATCGCGCGGATCGGCTGACGGACCCAGTCGGGCGCGGGCCGGCGATCGGACGCGAAGAACGCGACGGCGACCGCGACGACGTGGCGCATGGCGGCCGGCCCCAGGGACGAGGCCGTCCCGGGAGTCGAGGACGGGGTGGGCTGCTGCATGGGGTCCCCTGGGCTGGAGGGGGAAGGTGTCCGGGTCGGCCGAGGCGCGAGGGGGGGGGCTTTGTGCGCCGTTCGCCTCTCAGGGGGGGCGTCGAGGCGGGCCGACCCGGACACGAGAACGTTGGAACAGCAGCAGTATGGTCACCATTCGGTGGCACAGGCCGATCGGGATCGAACACGCCGTCTCGGGGCGTCACGGGATCTCCCTGGGTGCATCCGGGGCCTGCCGGCGCTAACCAAGCGCGACCCTGGCCCGTCCCGCTGGAGACCCGTCCACCCCGATGCGGATCAACCGTCTCGAACTCCACGGCTTCAAGAGCTTCGCAGACCGCACGGTCTTCGAGTTCGGTGCAGGGATCTCCTGTGTTGTCGGCCCGAACGGGTGCGGCAAGAGCAACGTGGTCGACGCGTTGCGGTGGTGCATGGGAGAGCAGAGCGCCAAGAGCCTGCGCGGCGGCGAGATGGCCGACGTCATCTTCGCGGGGTCCCGCGACCGCAAGCCCGTGGGGTACGCCGAGGTCTCGATGACGCTCGCGACCGACGAAGCGCAGCCGTTTCCCGGGGAGTACGCGCGCTTCTCGGAAGTGCAGGTCGGGCGGCGCCTGTACCGGAGTGGGGCGAGTGAGTACCTGATCAACCAGGTCCGGGTGCGTCGCAAGGACATCGTCGACCTGTTCATGGACTCGGGTGCCGGCAACGACCTGTACGCGTTCATCGAGCAGGGTCGGATCGACAAGGTGGTCTCGGCGTCGTCGGACGACCGGCGCTCGCTCCTGGACGAGGCGGCGGGCATCACGCGCTACCTCAAGCGACGGGAGGAGGCGTTCCGACGGCTGGACGCCACCCGGACCCAACTGGACCGCGCCGCGGATGTCGTGGACGAGATGGCGCGCCGCATGCGCACGCTGCAGCGGCAGGTCCTTCAGGCTGCCCGGTTCCGACGGGCCCGCGCGATCCTGCGTCAAGACGAGATCGCCCTGGCCCTCGTCAAGCTCGACGGGATCGACGGGGAGCGCGACGAAGCCGAGGCTCGGGCGAGCGCGCGCCGCGAGTCCTTGATGGATCGGGAGGCGGAGGCCGAGCGGCTCCGGGAGGACGCGGAGGCCCGTCGCGCAGAGGTCGAGGTCGCCGAGGGCACGTTCGAGCGGGCGCAGGAGGCGTTCGCCGAGGTGGACGGCGCGCGGCGGGAGATCGCGGCACGGCGGGAGCTCGAGGCTGCCCGGGCGGATGAGCGGGCCCAGCAGGCGGAGGCCGCACGGCAGGACGGGGACGCGGCGGAGGCGCAGGCGGCGGAGGCGATGCGGTCGGTCGAGCAAGCCAGCCGCGCCCAGGCGGAGGCCCAGGCGGAGCAGGGGGCCGCGGCGCAGGCGCTGGAGGCGGCAGGGGCCGCGCTGGAGCGGGCGGAGCAGGAGGCTTCGGCGGCCCGGCGCGTGCTCGACGAGGCCACGTCAGCCCACCAGCGTGCGCGCGAGGTCCGAATCGAACGGGCGGCGGCGGAGGCCTCGGCGCGCTCGGAGTCCACCCGGCTGCCCGAGGAGCTGGCCCGGGTGCGGCAGACGGCAGAGGATGCGGACGCCGCGATCACCGTGGCGCGCCAGCGTGCGGCGGCGGCCCGCGACACCGCGGCGTCTCGGGCGCGGCAGCGCGAGGCGGCGCTCGCCACGCGCACGGCCGCGGAGGAGACGCTCGAGGGCCACCTGCGCCGAGATCACCACGCGCGGGATGCGGTCGCGGTGGCGGAGCGCGCGCTGGACGAGGCGATGGCTTCGGCTCGGGAGGCGGCCGAGGCGGCCGAGCACCACGCGGGGGAGGCGGAGGAGATCATCGCGGCCCGGGTGGATCGGGTCCGGGCGACCGAGGAGGCGGCCCGACGAGAGGCTGCCCGGCAGGACGCCGAGGCGATCGATGCCGCAGAGCGCGCGGCCCGCCAGGCGGTCGACGGCGCGGATCGCACGCG
>JAUHWK010000162.1 GCA_030424555.1 bacterium
CTGGACCCCCTCGGCGAACCCGAAGCTGTGGGCCAGGAACATCAGGGGACGGGCGGCGGCCAGGGAGGGATCGAGCTGACGCATCGTCCCGGCGGCGGCGTTGCGGGGGTTCTCGAACGGCTTGTCGCCGGCGGCGGCGCGGGCTTCGTTCATCGCCTCGAACCCGTCCAGCGGAAACAGGATCTCCCCGCGGACGCTGATCCGGCTGGGGAGGTCGTCGCCGAGCAGCCGGCCGGGGACGTTGCGGATCGTGCGCACGTTGTGGGTGATGTCCTCGCCCGTCTGGCCATCGCCCCGCGATCCGGCGGCCACCAACACGCCGTCCTCGTACACGAGCTCGCACGCCAAGCCGTCCAGCTTGGGCTCGACCACGTAGGGCAGGGGGGCGATCGCGGCCCAGTCGACCGAGATCTTCCAAGCGCTTGCGGATCCCGGTCCAGCGGGCGCTGCCGTCGGCGGCGTCGCGGCTGTGGCGGCGTCCCTCGAACTCGCGCAGGTCGTCGGCCTCGAACGCGTTGGACAGCGACAGCATCGGCACTTCGTGGACGAACGGCGTGAGGCCGTCGACCGGGGGACCGCCCACGCGCAGGGTGGGGGAGTCCGCTTGGACCAGACGCGGGAACCGGACCTCGAGCAGCTCCAGCTCGCGGAACATCAGGTCGTACACCCGGTCGTCGATCTCGGCGGCGTCGAGCCGGTGGTACAGGTCGGCGTGGCGGTGCAGCTCGGGGACGAGAGCGGCGATCCGCGCCTGGGCGGTGGCTTCGTCGCAGGCGTCCACCCGGGCGCGCACCGCCTCGGGGGTCCACGGATCCTGGCTCGACTCCACACCCATCCCAGCCTCCCCGTCCCCGCGCGCGCGGACGACGTCTGCCGTGTCGCACGCCGCCGCAGCCCACGCCACGGCGGGCGGGCGGGGTCGGTCCGGTCCGGGAGGGATAGGGCCGCGGCATGGTCGTCCGTCTCTGCCGCCCATGCCGTCCTGTGCGTGTCGTCCTGGTGGGCTTGTGGCTCGCCGGGTGGCTGGGGGGCGGGGTGGCCTGGGCCGCCCCGTCGGCGGGGGACACCGCGTACCGGATCGCCCGCACCCTGATGGCGCAGGAGCGTCCTGCCCAGGCGCTGCGGCAGGCGGAGCGGTGCCTGGAGGTCACCGGCGGGGCCGAGGCGTGTCGGCTGGTGCGCGCCCAGGCGCTGTCGGCGATGGGACGGTGCGACCGGGCGCTCACCGATCTGGTTCGCCTGCGGGGGCGCGCGGTGTGGGGCTGGCGGGACGCGGTCGCCGAGGCCCGATGCCGGTTCGTGCGGGGGGAGCGGGCTGCGGCGGAGGCGGCGCTCGACGATGCCGACCGCCTGCCGGGAGGGCGCTGGGGCGTTCCGGGCGCGGCGGTGGCGATGCGGCTGGATGCCGGTGACCTGAAGGGGGCGGAGGCCGCCTGGGGGACGCTGCCCGACAGCGTGGCACGGGCGCGGCTCGGCCTGCGCATCGCGGTGGCGCGCGGGGGACGGGTGGCCGATGGGGCGCTGGCAGAGGCGGACGCGGGCGCGCTGGACGACGGGGGCTGGCGCACCACCCTCGTGTGCCAGCGGCGCTTGGATGCGGGGGACGCGTGGGCGGCATGGCACGGGTTCGAGGGCGGACGCGGCACGGGCGAGGCCTGGTTGCGCGGGCTCGCCTGCCGTGCGGAGGCGGCCCGACGGCTCGGGTCTCCGGAGGCGGTCTCCGAGGTGGGACCGGACGGGGTGATCCCGGTCGACGCGTGGTGGTGGAAGGCGCTCCGGGTGCGGGCTGCGGTGGACCAGGGCGACCTGGTGGCTGCGGCGTCGTGGCTGCCCCCCCATCCGCTCGACGCGGGACCGGAAGCGGTGGCCAGCGCGTGGTACCTGGCGCGCGCCCGGGCGGATGCGGCCGGGATGGCGGCGGCGCAAGCCCGCTGGGCCACCGTGGGCCACGACCGACGCCTGGAGGATCTCGTGCCGCTGACCGCTCCCCGCACCGCCCCATGAGCGTCGCCACGCGCCGACTCCGGGTGCTCCTGGCTGCGCTGGCGTGCTCGACCGCCGCCTGCCGCGGGTGCTTGCCGTCCCCTCAAGAGCCCACGCCCCCATCGGATGGCGCTGGGCCGGCGGCGTCCTTGCCGTCTCCCGACATCTTGCTGGTGACCCTCGACACGGTGCGCGCGGACCGGATCGGGGCGTGGGGCCACGATCGCGCCCGCACGCCGACCCTGGACGCCCTGGCGTCGGTCGGCCGTCGGTACGACCGGGCGCTGTCGCCGGTCCCGCTCACCCTGCCGTCGCACGCCACCATCCTCACGGGCTTGGAGCCCTGGAACCACGGTGTGCGCAGCAACGGCGACCACGTCCTCGATCCAAGCATCACCACGCTGGCGGAGCACCTCCGGTCCCAGGGGTACGCGACCGGGGCGGCGGTGGGCGCGTTCGTCCTGACCCGTCGCTGGGGGCTCGATCAGGGGTTCGACCACTACGACGACACCCTGCCGGTCAAGCCCGGCTCCCCGTGGGGCTTGGAGCGTCGGGGGGACGAGGTCGTGGACGCGGCGCTCGACTGGCTGGCGACGGTGTCGCCCGATCGTCCCCGCATGCTGTGGGTCCACCTGTACGACGCCCACCACCCCTGGATGCCGCCTCAGGAGTTCCTGGATCCCGCCGATCCCCGTCCGTACGACGGGGAGATCGCCTGGGTGGACCACCAGGTCGGCCGCTTGCTGCCCGCGTTCGACGAGCGTCCTGCCGTCATCGCGGTGGTGGCGGATCACGGGGAGTCGTTGGGGGAGCACGACGAGCTGGAGCACGGCCTGTTCGTGTACGACGCCACCCAGCACGTGCCGTGGATCCTGGTGGGCCCGGGCGTGCGCCACGAGGTGATCCCCCAGCCGGTGCCGCTGTCCGACGTCGCGCCGGTGGTGTTGGATGCGGCCGGTCTGCCCCCGATGGACGGGATCGACGGGGTGGTGGACGCGCCCGCGGACCGCGTGGTGTCGATGGGGTCGTGGTCGCTGTCGACCCGGTTCGGCACAGCGCCGCACCTGGCGGTGGTGAAGGGACCCCACAAGCTGCTCGCCACCCCGGTGCCCCAGCTGTTCGACGTGGTGGCCGACCCTGCGGAGACCACCAACGTCCTCACCGCCCATCGCGAGGTGGCGCGCGCCCTGGTGGACGCGATCCCCCCGGGCCTGCGCACCCCGCCGGAGAGCGGGGCGGTCGATCCCAGCATCGCGGCCCGGCTCGCGGCGCTCGGCTACGTCACCGGCACCCCAGACGACGCCCTCGACCGGCCCGATCCGAGCACGCGGCGCGCGTTGATCCGGGCGGTGGGGCAGGTGGACCGGCACGTTGCGGTGGGGGAGCCGGATCAGGCGGTGCGCATCCTGGCGGGCTTGGAGGCGGACTGGCCCGACGTGCTGGAGCTGCCGATGCGGCGCTCCTCGCTGCTGGCCCGGCATGGTCGAGCCCGGGAGGCGCTGTCGGTGGTGCAGGCCGCCCAGGCGCGCTTCCCGGGAGAGTCGGCCCTGGCGATGCGCGAGGCCGCGCTGTGGATGGCGGTGGGGGAGCCGGCGAAGGCCGCCGACCGGTTCGAGGCGCTGGCGTCGGATCCCGAGAACAGCGGGGCCCGCACCCTGGCGGTGTCCACCCGTCGAGGCCTGGATCCCGCCGCGGCGGTGGCCCTCGGGCGTCGGCTCGCGGCGGCCCATCCCCAGGACGCCGCGTTGGCCGGGGCGGTCGGGGTGGCCCTCGTGGTGGCGGGGGAGCCCGACGAGGCCACGCCCTGGCTGGCGCGCGGCGTGTCGGCGGATCCGCCGGCGTCGGACGTTCACTGGACGCTCGCGGATCGGGCGCTGGCGGCCGGGGACCTCGCCTCCGCCCTCCAGCACGCCGAGTCCGAGGTCCGGCACCACCCCACGCCCGATCGGGCGGCGGCCTGGACGGGGCTGGCGGTGGAGGCGCGGGACTGGAAGGGGGTGCGACGGGCCGCGGAGGCGTGGTCGGTGAACGCGCCGGAGGTCCCGGAGGCGTGGCATGCGCGGGCGCTGGCTGCGTTCAACCTGGGGCGTCACGACGAGGCGCGCGAGGCGGTCGATGCGGGCCTGGCCCTGGCGCCAGCACACCCGCTGCTGGTGCGGATGGACGCGAACCTTCTGGCCGAGACCGGCGACGAGGAGGCCGCGCGTCAGCGGGCGGCGGAGGTGGGGACGCCGTAGCGATCCCGGGCCTCGGGAGGTACGTGGGCGCCCCCCGTACCCCTGCTTGTGGAGTCCTCCATGTCCGACATTCTCTCCCGCCTCGGCCTCGACGGCGTGCAGTCCGGCGCCTGGAACGGTCCGGCCCTCGACACCGACGGCCCCGTGATCGACAGCGTGGATCCCGCCACCGGCA
Source organism: bacterium (assembly GCA_030424555.1). Lineage (GTDB taxonomy): Bacteria > Myxococcota_A > UBA796 > UBA796 > JAUHWK01. The sequence continues at coordinate 4,396 of JAUHWK010000162.1, forward strand.
AGACCCTCGGCCAGATCCGCTTGGCCACCCAGGCCCAGTACGAGACGGTCGTCTCCACGGCCCAGGACGTGTTCACCCGCTGGCGCATGCTCCCGGCCCCCCAGCGTGGCGAGATCGTGCGCCAGATGGCGGTCGCGCTGCGCGCCCACAAGGACGACCTCGGCGCCCTGATCACCATGGAGGTCGGCAAGCTCCGCAGCGAGGGCGAGGGCGAGGTCCAGGAGGCCATCGACGTGGCGGACTTCGCGGTCGGCCTGTCCCGCCAGCTGTACGGCCTCACGATGCACTCCGAGCGGGCCTCCCACCGCATGTACGAGCAGTGGCACCCGCTGGGCCTCGTCGGTGTGATCACGGCGTTCAACTTCCCCCATGCCGTGTGGGCGTGGAACGCGATGATCGCGCTGGTGTGTGGGGACGCGGTCGTGTGGAAGCCGTCCCTCAAGGCGCCGCTCACCGCGATCGCCACCCACCGGGTCTGTGAGGAGGTCCTCGCCGCCCATGGGTTCAGCGGCGTGTTCGGGCTGATCATCGGGGAGGACCAGGAGGTCGGCCACGCGATGACCGCCGATCGCCGCTTCCCGCTCATCTCCGCCACCGGGTCGTGCCGGATGGGCCGGGCCGTCGGGGCCGTCGTCGCCCAGCGCCTGGGCCGCACCCTGCTGGAGCTCGGCGGGAACAACGCGGTCCTCGTCGACAAGGACGCCGACCTCGACCTCGCGATCCGCGCGGTGGCGTTTGGCGCGATGGGCACCAGCGGTCAGCGGTGCACCACCACGCGTCGGCTGCTCCTGCACGCCGACATCGCCGACGCCTTCCTCGCCAAGCTCACCAAGGTCTACGAGACCGTCCGCATCGGCAACCCGCTCGAGGACGGGGTCCTGGTGGGGCCGTTGATCGACGAGGACGCGGTGGTCCAGTACGAGACCGCGGTCGCGGCGGCCAAGGCGCAGGGGGCCACGCTCCTGGCGGGCGGCGCGCGGGTCGAGGGCGAGGGCCACTTCGTCCTGCCCACGCTGTTCCGCGCCGACGGGGTGCTGCCGGTGATGCAGGAGGAGACGTTCGCGCCCATCCTGTACGCCACCACCTGGACCGATCTGTCCGAGGCGATCGCCATCCAGAACGGCGTGGACCAGGGCCTGTCGAGCGCCCTGTTCACGGACAGCTTCCGCGCGTCCGAGCGCTTCCTGTCCCACGCCGGCTCCGACTGCGGCATCGCCAACATCAACATCGGGACCTCCGGCGCCGAGATCGGTGGCGCGTTCGGCGGCGAGAAGGACACGGGCGGCGGGCGTGAGTCCGGTTCGGACGCCTGGAAGGCGTACATGCGGCGTCAGACCTGCACGCTCAACTGGGGCACGGACCTCCCGCTGGCCCAGGGCGTCACCTTCGACGTCTGATCGTGCGGGCAGGCCTCCCGGCTGGAGGGCTCACACGAGCTCTTCGGCGGGGGGGCGGCTCCGCGCGCGGTGCAGGCCGGCCCGGCGCATCCGGCGTCGGCGGAAGATGTCCGCCAAGACCGCGGCCGATCGGGTGGCGCCCAGCAAGGTGTCGGCGTCGATGCCGGAGTCGAACGCGTACCAGCGGATGCGCGACGGCAGGACGAGGATGTCGTCGGCGGTCTCGGCGAGACGGCGCAGGGCGAGGACGGCGTCGTCGTCAAAGGCCTCTTCGAAGGCGGCCTGATCGCGAACCCGGGCCTCGAAGCGGTCGTCGACGTCCAGCTCGATCAGGTGGGCGTCCGGGTCCTCCCCGTAGTCGGCGGCGCTGAGCAGGCGGAGCTGTTCCAGGACGCCTCGGAGCACGGGGATGTCGGCCTGGGTGGCGGCCGCGGCGGCACGGCGTCGAGCGCGGACCACGCTGTCCAACAGCCCGATCTCGCCTTGGAAGGGGATGGGAGGGGAGACGACGAGCTCGACCAGCAGGGTCTGGCGGGCACGGAAGCCTGCGCTCACCGACAGGGTCTGGATGGTCATCGGGTGGCCGTCGACGTCGCCGTAGATCTCGCCGGCGGCGAGGGGGCCGGTGCTGCGCCAGTTGGCACCGAGCTCCCGGGCGATCTCGATCATGGCCTGCTTGTGGCTGAGCGCCCGGATCATCAGCACCAACATCACGGCGGCGATGATGGCCACGAACGCGAGCATGGTTCCGAGGACACCCAGCATGATCCGCCCTCCGACAACGGAATCAGCGTACCATGCGCGATCGTTCGGCACGACGCGAACCGTTGGGGCAGGCTTGAGGGCCTGGGCGCGCTAGCGAACGGCGCGGGCCTCGACCGGGCTGCCCATCACGGCGACGCCCTCGGCGGTGGGCGTGGCGGGCTCTCCGGCGTGGGCGACATCCACCCGCCAGCGGGTGCCGTCGTCGAACCGGACCAGGCCGTCGGCGAGGACCCACCCCGTGAGGCGTCCCCGGTACCACTGGCCGTAGTGGCGGCTGCAGAAGCCGCGGGCCTTCACGGGGGAGCCGCAGCCCTCGACCCGGCACAGGTCGGGATCGGCGTCGACAGGGTCTGGATCGGAGGACGGCGAGGGGGCCTCGGCGACGACCGGCTCGGGTGGGGGCGGACGCAGCAATGCGGTGGCGCGGGACACGAGGGTCCACGCCTCCTCGGCGATCGTCGCGGCGTCCCGGGTGCGTCGGTCGGCGCCATCGAGCGCGTCGGCCACGGCGCGGATGCGGTCGCGAAGGCCGCGCAGTCCGGCCTCCAAGGCTTCATCCCGGGCGCGGAGCGCGTAGCGCCGGAGCATCGGCCCGTCGGCGGCGGAGGGGTCGTCGCGGGAGGCGGCGAGCTCGGCGTGGGCGGTGCGGGCGGCGTCCATCCACGACCGCAGCGGGACCACGCGGTCGGCCTGGGTGTCGAGCGTGGCGGCGAGGGCGCGGACGGCGGCCGGGGTCGCGGGGACGGACCGATCGAGCGCAGCCTGGAGTCGGCGTGCGACGGCGTCGTCGAGCCACGTGGCGGGACCGCTCACGGGTGCGCTCCGGAGAGGGCGTCGGCTGCGGACTCCGCCGTGGCGAGGGTGGAGGTGGCAGCCTGCCGCGCCTGGGCAGCACGGGAGACGGCGTCCTGGGCGGCGTGGTCGACCCGATCGGCGACCTCGGCGAGGGTGGCCTCAAGCCGGGACGCCTGCTTCTCCAGCTGGGCGCGGGCCTGCTCCAGGGCGTCCAGGCCGTCGTCGTCCATCGCCTCCTCGTCTTCCTCCAGCTGCCAGGCCTCGAGCGCCTGACGGATGCCTTCGAGGTCGGAGCGCAACGACTCCAGGTCGCGACGATGGGCCTCGGCGCGCCGCTGGAGGCCCTCGACGACCTCGGCCCGCACGATGGGGTGGGTGGCGAGGTGACGGGCGACGAGCCGATCGGCGACGCGGTCGAGGACGCGGTCGAGGCCGCGGCGAAGGGAGGAGGCGAGGCCCATGGGGTGCTCCGGGATCGGTCAGCCGGCGTGTGCGGCGCGCTGGGCGACGGACTGCGCGGCGACGCCGAGGATGGTGTCGGCTTCGTCGGGGCGGGCGAGCAGCCCGCGGAGGATGGTGCGGAAGCCCTCGAGGAGCATCCGGTCGGGATCGGGGGCGACGCCGATCGCCGCCTGGCCGCCGAACCCGTCGATCATCGCCTTGAGCAGCTCGGCGACCGCGAGCGGATCCAGGGGGCGGAAGGTGCCCTCGGCCATGCCCTGGGCGAGGACCCGGGTGACGGCGTCGACGAACACGCGGTGCAGGGCTGAGGCCTCCTCGCGCAGCTCATCGTCCCGCATCGCCATCTCGGTCATCATCAGGAAGAACCGAGGTGGGTGGGCCGCTGCGGAGACGTAGGTCAGGTAGGCCTGGCCGACCTCGATCAGCTTGTGCAGGGCGGGGACATCTCGGGCTTCCGCGTCATGCAGGAAGCGCCAGGTGGTGTCGTGCTCCTCCATCGCCAGCGCCTGGAACAGGGCCCGCTTGGACGAGAAGTAGAAGTAGA
>JAUHWK010000679.1 GCA_030424555.1 bacterium
TCCCCGCGGTGAAAGCGCGCAATCGGTCGCCCATGCCGGTGCCTTCCGGATTCGCCGAGGGAGCACCTCGCCGAAGCCCAGGACGTGCCGGGCACACCGACGAGACCCTACGCCTCCACCGCCTCCACCGCGATGGTCAGCGTGAGCGGGACGCGCGCGTGGTTCGTGGCCCGCATCCGCACCACCCCCTCGCGCGGCGTGAACACCGGGCCGCCTCCGTGACCCGCGTAGACGATCGCCGGGTACGACCCCTCGGGGACGATCTCCCACCACACCCTACGATCCGCGGGAACCCTACCCCATCCTCCGGCCTCTGCTACGCTGCGCCCTTGCTGTGGGGCGCGCGATGACCTGGACCGAGGACATGCTCGAAGGGCTCGGGCCCGACGAGTACGACTTCCAGGAGTTCAAGGGCTCCGGGTTCGTCCTCGACGAGGCGGGCGACCTGACCCCCGAGTTCTTCCCCGGCCTGTCCAAGCAGCTGTCGGCGTTCGCCAACGGCGGCGGCGGGCGGATCTTCCTGGGACTCGACGACGCAGGGCGGATCGACGGCGGGATCCCCGTGGACCTCAAGGGCGGAGGCACCCGCGCCTGGCTCGAGGACGTGGTGAACACGCTCGTCGACCCCGCACTCGCCCAGTACAACGTCCACGAGGTGCGCTGCACGGGCCCTGGGTCGCACATCCGCCCCCGGCACGCCGTGTACGTCCTGGACGTCCCCCGCTCGGAGCTCGCGCCCCACCAGGCGATCGATCACCGCTACTACCTGCGCATCGCCGGCAAGAGCCGGCCGATGGGCCACGTCCACATCCAGGACATCCTCGCCCGGACCCGGCACCCCGAGGTAGTGGTCGACCGGTTCGCCCCCTACGGTCCCCTGGAGACGATCACGTCCGATCCGCGAGGTCCCAAGGCGATGATCACCTGGCGGGTGTTCCTCCTCAACGACAGCCGACGCCTCGCCCATCACGTCGGGGTCGAGGTGGGGGTGCCCCGGCCCCTGGTCAACCGGGAGGTCCGCCAGCGCATGCTCGACGACCCATCGGTTCGCCTCACCCAGCGCCCCGGCACCGTGCAGTTCTTCCGCTACCACCCCAACCCGGTGTTCCCGAGCCAGGACCTGTTCTTCCTCCAGCTCCACACCGTGATCCACGGCGGAAACCTCGACGCGATCCGGCGCGACGTCGCCCGCGTCATCATCGACGTGTACGCCGACGACGCCCCCGCCCGCACCACCCAGCACCGCCTCACCGACTACGCCGTCGTCCGCGAGGCGATCGACTGGCTCGACCGCCAGCTCAGCGCGCGCTGATCACCCTGCGAGCTGTCGCTCCACGAGCCGCGCGTACAGGCCATCGTGCGCCATCAGCGCGTCGTGCGAGCCCTGCTCGGCCACCTGGCCGCCGTCCAGCACCACCACCCGATCCGCCCCACGGACGGTCGACAGGCGGTGGGCGATCACCAGCGTGGTGCGCCCGGCCATGAGCCGGTCCAGCGCCTCTTGGACGAGGTGCTCGTTCTCTGCATCCAACGCCGACGTCGCCTCGTCCAATATCAGGATCCGGGGATCGGCCAGCAGCGCGCGGGCGATCGCGATCCGCTGCTTCTGTC
>JAUHWK010000163.1 GCA_030424555.1 bacterium
TCGGCGACGACGCCCAGCGCGAGCGCTACCTGCCCGGTGCGTGCAGCGGCAAGCTCATCGGCGGCATGTGCATGAGCGAGCCCGGCGCCGGCACCGACGTGCTCGGCATGAGCACCACCGCCCGCGAAGACGGCGACCACTTCGTGCTCGACGGCGCCAAGATGTGGATCACCAACGGCGCGATCGACGACCACACGCTCGGCGACGTGGACCTGAGGCGCCGCCAGCCCCGCCCCGTCGTACGCGTCCATCGTCTCGAACAGATCGTCGACGAAGCGCTGGAATGCCGGGGTGCCGATGCGGGATGGCGCGACGGGCTCTGCGACGGTCCGCAACACGGGGTGGCCCATCTGGGCGACCTTGAGGATGGCCACGGGGCCTCCAGGGAACACGGGAGTGACCAGCATAGGCACGTCCGCCCGACCTGCAAGCGCCTGCACAGCACCGGGGCTAGTGGCGCCGGTGTCCCCATGGCCCCGCCGGATCTGGTTGTTCCTCGCCGCCCTGCTCGCCCTGGCAGCGGTGGCCCGGCACGCGTCCATGCAGTGGGACGCGTGGCAGACCAAGGCCCGCGGGTTCGGGTTCGACTTCGCCAGCTTCCACTACGCCGCCAAGGTCGCGTCGGACGGCGAAGACCCGTACCAGACCCGCAACCTCAACCGGGCCGCCAAGGCCGAGGGCACCCGCGGACGGGTCCACCCGTTCTTCTACCCGCCGCCCGCCCTGCTGATGATGGCGTGGAACGTCGGGATGCCGCTGGCCGATGCCTACTGGCTGTGGTTCTGGCTCGACGAGGCGTGCGCGCTGCTGGCGATGCTCGTGCTGTGGCGGTGGTGGCGCCCGCTCGGCCCTGCCGTGCCCGTCGCCCTGTTCGCGACCCTCGCGTACCTCACCGCGTTTCACGACAACCACGTGATGGGCCAGGTCAACCTCCCCATCCTGCTGATCTCCCTGCTCGGCCTGTGGGCAGCCGACCGCGGTCGACCCGGGCTCGGCGGCGCCTTGGTCGGGATCGCCTGCATGGCGAAGATGGCGCCTGCGCTGTTCGTCGTCGACGCCCTGCTCCGCCGTCGGTGGCGGTTCGTCGGCGGGGCGGTCGCGATGGCGGTCGGACTCAGCCTCGCGGCCATCGGCGCGTACGGGTGGGGCGTCACGGAGCGCTTCTACACGGAGGTGTTCCCTGGCTTCTCCGACGGCGAGTACAACGGCCTGAAGGTGCCGATCACGCTGTGGGCCAACCACTCCATCCCCAACGTCTGGGTCGAGGCCTTCCCCGCCGACGCGCGTCCCTGGCGGGTGCTGTCCGACACCGCCCGCCTCGGCTCCCGCGCGATGGTCGGCACCATGCTGCTCCTCGCGATCGCCAGCAGCCTCAAGGGCGGCGCCGACACGCTGGCGGTCGCCCTGCGCACCGGCGGCGTCGGGATCGTGATGCTGCTCGTGCCGCTGTACACGTACGAGCACCACATCGTGTGGGCGTGGCCCGCCGCCGTCGCCAGCCTGGCCGCCCTGTCGCACGGCCGCGTGCCCAAGGTGCTCGGGATCGTGTGGATCGCGGCGTTCGCGGTGTGGTGCGTCGACCTGCGCTGGTGGAACGAGGTGTTCGACGACCTCCCCCCCGACGACGTTCGCCTTCGCTGGTTCGTGCGGGAAGGCAAGATGCTCGCGCTGATGGCGTTCGGTACGATGTGCGCCTGGGGCCTGTGGACCGCACCCGCCGTCCCCGAGGACCCCACCCACCAGGAGACCTCCCGATGAGCGAGCCCGAGTCGCCCGGAGCCGACTACGACACCACCGCCCTCGATGCGGCGGCGTACTCCCGGTACGAGCGCGTGTACCTGTTCCTGGCGTCCACGTTCGTCGTCCTGCTGGTGTTGACCAACGTGATCGGGACCAAGCTGTTTCGCTCCCCGTTCGACCCCGAGTTCGCGCTCACGACGGGCATCCTCACCTACCCGTTCACCTTCCTCGTCACCGACCTCGTCTCCGAGATCTACGGCAAGCGCCGCGCGGACTTCATGGTGCTGCTCGGGTTTGTGATGAGCCTGCTGATGATGGGGATCCTGCAGCTGTCGGTCGTGGTCGATCCCCACCCGTACTGGGTGCCGGCGGAGGGCTTCTTTGGCGACGGGGCGATCCCGCGGGCCGACAGCCCCTCGATGTCCGGACTCCGCGCCTACCAGCACGCGTGGGAGAGCGTGTTCAGCCTCAACGGCATCTTGCTGTTCGGCAGCATGCTCGCGTACGCCTGCGCCCAGCTCACGGACAACTGGCTGTACCACTTCTGGAAGGACCTCACGAAAGGCAAGCACCTGTGGCTGCGCAACAACGGCAGCACCTGGATCAGCCAGCTCGTGGACACCGCGATCGTCAACTCCATCCTGTTCTATTGGGGCTTTGGCATGCCGTTCTGGACAGGGGTGGGCATCATGGCCACGATCTACGTCCACAAGCTGCTGATCGCAGCACTCGACACCCCACTCATCTACGCAGGCGTGTGGGCGCTGGAGCGGTACCTGGGCCAGGAGCTGGTCGAGGCCGTGGACGCCGCGCGCCAAGGGCAGACCGCATGAAGACGGCCTTGGTGACCGGCGCAGGAGGCCGGATCGGACGCGCGATCGCGGTCGAGCTCGGACGTGCCGGCTGGCGGGTGGGCGTCCACTACCGGTCCAGCGAGGACGGCGCGTCCGACACGCTCGCTGCGATCCAGGACGCCGGCGGAGACGGGTGGACCGTCCAGGCGGATCTGGCGACCGTCGCGGGCTGCACGGACCTCGTCCAGGACACCCTGGCGAGGACCGCCTCCCTCGACCTGCTCGTCCACAACGCGAGCCGCTTTCCGGAGGTACGCTTCGAGGACATCACGCTCGCCCACTGGGACGGGATGATGGCCCTGCACGCGCGCGCCCCGTTCCTGGTCAGCCAGGGCCTGCTCGGGTGCTTGCGGGCGGCGAGCGACGCGCGGGGCGGCGAAGGGGCGCTGGTCGTTCACCTGCTCGACATCGGAGCGGAGCGCCCGCTCAACCGGCACGCCGCCTACAGCGTCAGCAAGGCAGCCTGGAAGATGCTGATGAAGGCGATGGCGGTGGAGCTGGCGCCCGCGATCCGCAGCGTGGGCATCAGCCCCGGTCAGGTGATGTGGCCCGAGGAGTACGACGCGTCGACGCGCGACGCGCTGTCCCGCCGCATCCCGATGAAGCGCGTCGGCTCCCCGGCCGACGTCGCCCACCTCGTGCGGTTCCTCGCAGAGCACGGGGGCTACCTCAACGGGGTGGACCTCCCCGTCGATGGCGGACGGTCGTCGACCTACTGAGGATGGCGCGCCTGGCGGCCGCTCACCGGTCCCGCCCAGGCGTGGTGCCGAACCACCGCTTGTACGACCGGTGGAACGCGCGGCTGTCGGCGTAGCCGAGGCGCTCGGAGACCTCGCCCACCGGCAAGCCCTCGGCCAGCAGGACCCGGGCCCGCTCCGCGAGGACCTCGGCGCGGATCTCCCGAAAGCTCGTCCCGGCGTGACGCAGGGCCGCCCCCATCTCTCGACGCTTCATGCCGAGGCAGGCGGCCGCCTCGTCCGCCGACCACAGCCCGCCGGTGTCGGGCGCGCTGTCGAGGATGTCCCGGAGCCGGGTGACGATCGCGGGCTGTGCGGTTCGACCGTGGGGGGAGGAGGGATCGGGGACGCGGTTCATCACAGGCTCCAGCTGCCTTCGGGCTTGCCAAGGACAGCGTCATCGCCGCCCTCGATCCCCCCTACGGAAGGCAGCCGCCGATCGCGTCATGCCGGAAGCACGATGCCCCGCTCCTTGGGATCGGGATGGGGCTTGTACAAGACGACCATGTGACCGATCACCTGCACCAGCTCCGCGCCGACGGCCTGCGCCAGGCCCGCGGCGGCCTCCTTGGCCTTGACCGGGGCGTCCCGTCCGACGCGGACCTTGATCAGCTCGTGGTGGCCCAGGTCCCGGCCCACCTTGGCGGTGACGGCCTCGGTGATCCCGTGCTGGCCGACGAGGACGACCGGGTCGAGGTGGTGGGCCATTCCCTTGAGGAACCGCTTCTGTGCGCTGGAGAGGGCCATGGGGCCTCCGTGATGCGGGCGACCCCGCGGGCTATCGCCCGGTCCGTCCCCCGTCGAGGAGCCCCATGATCGCACCCCGCCGCCTCGAGCGCATGCAGGCGATCCTCGACCAACGTCTGGGATGGGTCCACTGCGCCGTGGAGCACGTCCACCATCGGCACAACGTCTCCGCCATCCTGCGCACCTGCGACGCCCTCGGTCTGTTCCACGTCCACCTGGTGGGCGAGCAGACCTTCCAGGTGGTCGGCGCCACCAGCCGCGGGGCGCACCGGTGGCTCAACATCCAGCGCCACCCCACCGTGGGCGGGGCCGTGCGCGCGATCAAGGACGCCGGGTGCCGCCTGCTCGTCGCCGACCTCGCCGACGACGCCGTCGCCCCCCGCGAGGTCCCGATCGACCAGCCCGTGTGCCTGTGGTTCGGCGCCGAGCTGGTGGGGGTGGATCCGGAGGCCCGAGAGGCCGCCGACGGCGTGGTCACGATCCCGATGCACGGGATGGCCCAGAGCCTCAACGTCAGCGTCGCGTCCGCCCTCGCCCTGGAGCCGGTGGCCCACCGCGCCCGGCACGGGGTCGACGGGGCCCTGCTCGACGGCCCCACCCGCGCCGCCGTCCTCACGGACTGGCTCGCCCGCGAGGCCCACGACGACGCCGCCACGCGCCAGCTGGCCGACGCGCTTCGCGCCGACGACCCGACACCCAGCGGCTGAGGCTACAGCGACTCGATCTCGACCGGGATGCCGAGGGGCATGTCCGGCGTGGGGGTGGGCGCGACCTCGGGCTCGGGCGCAGGCGCGGCCTGCGGGGCCGGCGCGGGGGGCGGGGCCGGGGCCGCGGGCGGTGCGGGCGGCGGAGACGCAGGCTGCGGAGCCGGTGCGGGCTGCGGGGCGGGCGCAGGCTGCGGAGCCGGTGCGGGCTGTGGGGCCGCGTACGCACTGCCCTGGGGCGCGGCGGCCGCCTCGGGCTCCCAGCCGTCAGACCATCCCTCGGCGGGCTCCCACGACGCCGGATCCGCCTGGGCGTACTCGTCCTCGGCGACGAAGTAGCCGACGTTCCAGGTGTTGCCGTCGAACCACCCGGGGATCCAGACCACCCCCGGCGGGACCTCGAGTGGCGCCCAGTACCCGGCGTGGAAGATGCCATCCTCGTCGTAGTAGGCGCTCACCCAGGTGAACCCGGACCGGAACGCCGGACGCCAGAAGCCGTCGACCCAGGTCTCGCCGTCCCAGAAGCCGGGCTCCCACTGGTAGCCCTCGGGGCCCTGCTTGTTGGGCGCCCAGTACCCTCGGACGAACGTGCCATCCTCCAGGTAGTAGCCGTCGACCCAGGTCCAGGCGCCGTCGGCACGGGCCGCAGGCCGGTAGAAGCCCTCGACGTACACGTCCCCGACCCACCAGCCCTGCACATAGGTGTAGCCGACCGGGGCGGTGGCGACGGGGACCCAGCAGCCGGGCGTCCACACGGGACCCACCCAGGCGCCAGGGACCCACCGCCAGCCAGGGCGGGACGGGGGCGCCCAGGTGGGCACCCAGGCGTAGGCGTGGAACGGGAAGCCCACCACCGCGGTCGTGGCGTAAGCCCACCGGAAGTAGGGGTGGACGTACCAGCGCGTGTAGTAGGGCCGGTAGTACCAGTAGCGGGGCACCCCGTGGCCCGCGTGCGGGTGGGGACGCACCACCCGCGGCGCCGGACGGGCGTAGCGGTGGTCATAGGAGCGGTGCGGCGGCCGGGCGGTCGGCCGCGAGGGCGACGGCGAATACGGGCGCAGCGCCTGCCGGGGTGCGCCCCCGAACGACGACGTGGTGGGACGTCGCAGGTCGCTCGGCGGACGCACCGGAGCGCTCGCGGGACGGGGCCCGGCCGTGGGGCGGCTGGTCCCGACGCCCGACGTGCGCACGGGCGACGAAGGACCGCTCGACGGGGTGGGGCGGGACACCGGCGCCGGGGCCGGGCGGCTCGACGGAGACGTCGTCGGACGCGGCACCGGGGCCGGACGGCTCGGCGCGGGGGCCGACGGACGGGACACCGGCGCCGGGGCCGGGCGGCTCGACGGAGACGTCGTCGGACGCGGCACCGGGGCCGGACGACTCGGCGCCGGGGCCGACGGACGGGACACCGGCGCCGGGGCCGGGCGGCTCGACGGAGACGTCGTCGGACGCGACACCGGGGCCGGGCGGCTCGGCGGGGGCGCGGACGGACGGGACACCGGGGCCGGACGGCTCGGCGTCCGCGACGGCGGGGCATCCGCCGACCACCGCACCGACGAGGACGGCGCCGTGGGACGATCCGCGCTCCACCGCACCGACGACGAGGCTGCGGGCGACGACGTGGGCACGACCGTGCGGGACGGCGGCTTGGGGGCTTGCTGCACCGGCCGGGGCGCGGGCCGCGGGGCTGGCTGGCTCGCCACCGTCCGCGAGGAGGGCGTGGGCCGCGGGGCCGACACGGACCGCGTGGGCGGGGCCGGGGAACGCGTGGGCGACGGAGCGCGCGACGAGGACGTCGGCCGCGGGCCCGCGGTGGGCTGGGGCGTCGGGCGGCTCACCGGGCGGGAGGTGGGCGTGGGGCGCGGCGACGGCGACGGCGAGCGCGTGGGCGACGGCGTCGGACGGCTCACCGGCCGGGAGGACGTCGACGGGCGCGACGAGGTCGGCCGGGAGGTCGTCGGCCGGGAGGACGTCGGACGAGACGAGGTCGGACGCGACGTGGGGGCCGGGCGGCTCACCGGCCGGGAGGACGTCGACGGACGGGAGGACGTCGACCGCCCAGGCGGGCCGTCGTCGGCATCGGAGGCCGCCGGTGCGGCGTGGGCCTCCGGAACTCCGATCCCGGGTGCGGCCAGGACCGCGAGCGCCAACACGGCCGAGGTCCACCAGCCGGATCCACGGCGCCGGCCCTCGACCGGGTCAGGGCAGGCAGGGGGACGGACTTGGTCTACACGTCGGGCCATGGCGCACTCCAGGCGGCTCGCTCCATGGACGACCCGCGCCCCCCATGTATTCACCCAAACCCTTCGATCGCGCGATTCGGGCGTCGAAACCCGTCGCGCTGCCATGCGTGCGCCCCCGTGCTACCCGCGGACCGTGGTCGTGCTCTACCTGACATGGTCCCTGGCGGCCGTGATCCTCGGCGCCTCGCTGGGCAGCTTCGTGGGCGTGGTCGTCGCGCGCGAGCCGGCCGGCCGCTCGCTGTGGGCCCCCGCCAGCGCCTGCGACACCTGCGCCACGCCCATCACCGGCGTCGACCGGATCCCGATCGTCGGCTGGTGGCTGCTCCGGGCCCGGTGTCGGCACTGCGGCGCCCCGATCCCCGCCGCCTGGCCCCTGCTCGAAGCGGTCGGCGCCGTCCTCACCTTCCTCGTGTTCCGCCGCATCGTCCCCGGCCCCCACGCACTCGACCTGCCCCACCTCGCGGGCTTCGTCGTGTTCGCCGGGTTCGTCACCCTGCTGCAGGCCTCCGCGTTCACCGACGTGCGCGCCCGCATCATCCCCACCTGGGCCAGCGCGCACGCCGTCCCCGTCGGGGTGGTCTCCCAGGGACTCCTGGAGGCCTTGGCCTGGCAGGACGTGCTCATGGTCGGCTGGCGGGGGGCGATCGCCGGGGTCGTGCTGGGCGGTGGGGGCCTCGCGGTGCTCGCCTGGACCTGGCGCGCCGTCACCGGGTCCGAGGGCCTGGCCTGGGGCGACGTCCGCATGGTCGCGATGATCGGCGCGTTCTGCGGGGCCCTGCCCGCGCTGTGGGTGGTGCTCCTGCTGAGCAGCCTGCTCGGGATGGTGTTCGGCCTCGTGGCGGCCCTCGGCGCAGGCCGATCCGCCTGGCTCCCGTTCGGTCCCGCGCTCGCGATCGCCGCGATCACCTGGGTGCTGTTCGGTGAGCCCTTGGTGCGGTGGCTTCTGCCCGGGATGGCCCTGTGGCTCGGTCCCGGGTGACGGCGGCCCCCTCCAACGGGTAGCGTGCAGACGCAGACCGAGAGGAGCCCATGCCCGGAGCCTGGATCGCCCTGTGGTTGGCGGCCACCCCCGCCCACGCCACCCCCGACGTCGCGATCCTTCGCGTGGAGCCCGGCAGCCTCCCCCTCGTCGCCGGGGCGCGCACCGTGCGCGTGTGGGTCCGCAACGACGGGTCGTCCAACACCCCGGGGTTCACGGTCCAGGTCGGCCTGTCGACCGACGGGTCCTTTGGGACGGTGTTGTGCTCCCACCCGAACAGCGGTGTCATGCCCGGGGAA
>JAUHWK010000164.1 GCA_030424555.1 bacterium
GCCCAGCACGAGCGCCACCCCGACCGCCGCACACCCCGCACCCGCCTGGGCGGGAGATCGCTGGCGAAACAGCACCTCGACCGCCAGGAACCCCGGCGCGTTCACGGCCATGGCCACCGCGAAGAATGCCGCAAAGAACGCCAGCAGTCCAGCAGGGTTCCACCACCCCGCGGCCGCCAGGCCCACGCCACCGACCCATCCACCACCGGCCACGACCAGCGCCCCAGCCGCCATGCCGGTGCCTGACCCTTCGTCGTCGTGGAGGGGGTTCGTCATGGGGGGAGCCTACCCAATCCGGCCCGTCGTCGTGCGACCCACGTCCCCCTCACACCCAAAACGCGCCCAGTCTCGGGGACCAGTCCCCTCCGCCCAGGAGCCGTCCCCACCAACCGCTCGCAACGCCTCGCCTACTCGACGTACCCGAGCGCTTCGAGCATCGCTTCGGAGCCTTCGCCGAGGCGTTGGGACGCGTACGGGGGGATGTCCGCCATCCACGCGTCGAGCGCGGCCGTGAGCGCCTGGGTGGGGGCTTCCGGGTCGTCGGACCGATCGTCGAGCTCCGCGGGGTCCGCGTCGACGTCGACCACCCAGCGGTGGTGCTCACCGGTGATGCGGACCTCGTCGATCAGCTTCCAACGTCCGATCCTCACGCTGTGGGATCGGGTGTTGTGCGCCCCCAGGGTCTCGCGGGCGGCCTCCAGGCGGGCCCGCACCTTGGGATGCTGGGCGGACACGTCCTCGGTGCGGGTAGGCTCCTTCGATCCGTCGTACAGGCCCACCGGATCGTCCGCCTCAGGTCCCCAGCACAGGGCGAACGGCGGGTCGTTGAGGCACTGCCGACGGTCGACCCGCCCCGAGTAGACGTGGTGGAGGTAGGTCCGGACCTGGGCGCCCGCGCCCTCCGCGAAGGCCGGGGGGACGGCCGCGTCGTCGCGCGTCGCAGCGGACAGCCGGGGCACCAGCGACACCCCGTCGTGCGCGCCCATCGCGTCCTCCGGCAGGCCGAGCAGGTCCAGCATCGTCGGGGCGACGTCCTGCAAGGTGGCCGGACGGTCGTCGAATCCCCCCGCCTCGACGCCGTCTCCCACGAACATCAGCGGCACGTTCAGCGCCGACTCGTGGACGGTCGGGCCATGCTGGTACCAGAGGTCGTGCTCACCGAACGACTCGCCGTGGTCCGACGTGAACACGATCAGCCACGGCCGATCGTCCCGTGCCGCCCGGACCCCGTCCACCAAGGTGCCGACCGCCGCGTCGACCGCCGCCACCTCCTCGTCGTACTTCTCCCAGCAGTCCGGGAGCGCACGCTCGGAGATGCCCCCATAGTTCGAGGTTCGCTTGCCCTTGGGGAGGACGCGGGCCAGCCGATCGCAGGGAGACCGAACCCTGCGAGACCCAGGAACCCGGTACGGAAAGTGGGGATCGATGTAGTGGACCCACATGAACAGGGGGTCTTCCTCGGTCATCCCATCGAGGTCCCGCAGCACACGCGCCGTGATGCGACGCGACGCACGGTGCGGGCCGGGATCGACCATGTCGAACGTGTCGAACCCACGGTCGAGGCCCTCCTCGCCCCCCGCGGACGGGTTGGTCGACACGCCGTACGTCGCGTACCCGTGGGACTGGAGCACCTCCGGCAGCCACGGCGTGGTCGGGTCCACGGTCTCATGGACCTCCCGAGAGCCATGGTGGTGCGGCCACCGGCCCGACATCATCGACGCGAGCCCCGGGGTGGTGCGCGCCATGGGCGTGATCGCCTCGGAGAACCAGGTGCCCTCGGCGGCGAGTGCGTCGAGGCGAGGGGTCTTCGCGTCGTCGTGGCCCGCGTACCCCAGCCGATCCCCACGGAGGGTATCGACCGACACCAACAGCACGTGCGGCCTGGACGCATCATCGGACGGGTCCGCGTCGGACGTGGTCCAGGACCACCCACCGCTGCACCCTGCCAACCCGAGACCCACCAGCATCCACCCCCGCATCCGGGGGCTTCGGGAGGTTGGCGTGGCAGGAACGGTCGACACGGCCGCCGTGGGTAATGGACGCCCGGCGTGCCGTCGACCGACCCGCCCCGTCGTGGCGCGGGTGCGCTGCCTACCAGCGGCCCTGGATGCGGCCGATGAAGTCGTAGGGGTAGCCGGGGGCGAACGCGCTCTCCGCGTCGAGGTGGGCGACCTGCGCCTCGGTGAGCGCGAGGTCCGCCGCGGGGAGGTTGGACTCCAGCTGCGCGAGGGTGCGCGCCCCGAAGATCACGCTGGTGACCCCAGGCTTGTGCAGCAGCCAGGCGAGGGCGACCTGCGACGGCTCCGCCCCCGTCTCGGCCGCGACCTGAAGCAGGGCCTCCACGATGCGCCAGTTGGCCGGGGTGTCAAACCGGTCGTAGCGGTCCTTCCACGCGGCCATCCGGCTGCCATCCGGCGCAGACTGGCCCTCTCGGTACTTGCCGGTGAGCAGCCCGCCCGCGAGTGGCGACCACGGCAGGATCCCGACGCCGTACTCCCGTGCCACCGGCACGTGCTCCCGCTCGATGCCCCGCTCGGCCAGGCTGTACTGCATCTGCATCGTGACGAACCGGCCCGTGCCGATGCGATCGGCCGTCTCGAGGGACCGGACCAGGTTCCACGCCGCGTAGTTCGAGCACCCGACGTACAGGACCTTGCCCTCCCGCACGAGGTCCTCCAGGGTGCGGAGCAGCTCCTCCTCGGGCGTGTCCAGGTCCTGCAGGTGGATCTGGTACAGGTCGATGCGGTCGGTGCCGAGGCGTCGGAGGCTGTCCTCGACGCATCGGCGGATGCGGTACCGGCTCGCCCCGGAGCGGTTGGGACCCTCCCCCATCGTGAACCGGAACTTGGTCGCCAGCACCACCTCGTCCCGTCGCCCGGTCGCCTGGAACCACCGGCCGATCACGCGCTCGCTCAGGCCGTCCTGCCCGTACACGTCCGCCGTGTCCCAGAAGTTGACGCCCGCATCGAGGGCCCGGCTCATGATCGCCTGGGACGTGTCTTCGTCAGCCCCCACCCCGTGCATGAAGCTGTTCTCGTCGGCCTCGCCGAACGTCATCGTGCCGAGACACAGGGTGCTCACCTTCACGCCGCTGTGGCCGAGCTGTCGGTACTGCATGGGACCTCCGGGATTTCCTCTGCGCTAACGATGCGCCCCGCGCCGGCGCGTGTCGATTCGGGGACAGGACGAGCCGTGACACACGCGCACCGTAAGCCCTGGGCGACTGCGCCGTTGTGGGGGTGCCCACCCACGCCGCGCCAACCCCCGAGACTCTCCCACCGACTATGCTCGCCCTGTCCCGTCCCCCCGAGCCGATGCCCGCACGCTCGCCCGGCCCGTCGACCACCCCCACGGTCCCGCTCGACGAAGAGCGCGCCGTGGTGGCGCGGTTGCAGGATGGGGACCGGGCGGCGTTCGCCATCCTGTACGGCTGGTACGGCGACGCGATCTACCGCACCGCCCTGTCGCGCCTGGGCCGCCGCGTGCTCGCCGAGGACGTCCTGCGCGACACCTTCCGCAAGGCGCTGGAGTCCATCGACACCTACGAAGTCCGCGATCGGTCGATCTACTGGTGGCTGCGCCGCATCGCGATCAACCTCGCCATGGACCACCACCGTCGCCTCGCCCGCGACCGCGACCTCGCCGACCGCCTGCACGCCGAGCCCACGCCCGCCGGCGGCCCACCGCATCCCGATCGGGGCGTGGAGCAAGAGGAGACCGCCCGCGACGTCGGGGTGTCCCTGTCCCGCCTCAACCCCCGCTACGCCAAGGTGCTCCGGCTGCGGCTGCTGGAGGAGCGTCCGCGCGAGGAGTGCGCGGCGCTGCTCGAGGTGTCGCTCGGTACCTTGGATGTGTTGTTCCACCGCGCCTGCAAGGCGTTCCGCAAGGTGTACCCCCCATGAACGAGCACGAGCAGGCTGAAGCCCTCGCGCGCTGGCTCGACGAGGGCGCCCGCGGAGACCCCCCGCCCGGGATCGATCCCGAGGTGCTGGACGGGCTGTACGCGGTGCGTCCCGATCTCGCGCCCCCTGCGCGCGTCCGGGTCGACGACATCCTGGCGTCGGTCCACGAGGGGCCGCTGTCCGCTGAGGACGACGCGGCCGACAACGTCGTGGCATTCCCAGTGTCCCCGATGCGCCCTGCGACCGACGATCCGGACGACGACGCCCCCGACCGGACCGCTCGGCCGTGGGGACCGGCCGCAGGGGTGCTGATCGCGATGGCGGCCGCCTTCCTGGTCGTGCTGATGCCCGGGCGGGAGGCGCCGACGTCCACGCTGGACGCACCCGATCTCTCGGCCGTGCCCGGCCACCTCCCCGACCGCGAGGCCGAGGCCGTCGCCCCACGCCCGGTCCCCGAGGCATCCACACCCCCAGCCTCGGCCGAGGGGATGCCAGCGGGCGAAAGACCGTTGTCGCCGTCTGAGGCACCTGCCGCCGAAGCCAAGGCAGAGAAGGCCCGTGGGATCGCCGACGCGGCCGCCGCCCTCGAAGCGCTCGGGTCCATCGAGGCCCAGCCCCCGCGGGACGACGACGGGGCGAGCGCCCGTGGTGGCGCGGGCCTGGGCGCGGCAGGCGCAGGGTACGGAGGGGGTGCGGTTGGACGGGCCACGGTGTCGTCGTACGGCGCTGCGGCCCGCTCCCCCACGCCCGATCCCGAGGCGGAGCCTGTCGACGAGATCGCGCCCCCAGCACCCCCACCCGCAGCGGCCAGCCAGGCCACCCCGGAGGCCTCCTCGTCGGACGATGCCCCGGTCGGGGGACTGATCGGCACCCCCACCCGCCAGACCACCGCCGCCGCACCACCCGCCGTCGCCTTGCCGGACCAGGACGCCGAGCTCGCGGAAGAGGACGCCATGGAGGAAGAGCCCGAAGTTACCGCCATCACGGCGGGCTCCGTGCGCGCCGTGATGGCGGGCTCCGTGCGCGCCGCGCCATCCCCACAGGCGGAGGGACGCGCCGCGTCCCGAACCCGGGCCGCCAAGCGCGCCTCCTTGGCCGACGCCGAGGCGCCCGCGGCCCAGCCTTCGCAGCCCACCGGTTCTGCCGTGGACGAGGCGTTGGCCGCCGCCACCCGACGCGCCACCTCCGACCCCGTCGGCGCCGCCCGAAGCCTTCGTGCCTGGATCGCCGATCCGCCGGCCGATGGGCAGCGGGTCGCCCTCGCCGCCGCCCGCCACGCGATCGACGGCGCGGCACCCGACCTCGCCCGCACCCTGGCCCAGGAAGGGATCGCGCTGGATCCGAGCAGTCCGACCGCCACCGCACTGCGCACGCTCATCGCGTCCCTGCCCACGCCCTGACGTTCCCGGGGCAGCCGCGCCGTCGAGGACGCGCTACCGTCGCCAGGTGGAGGGTCCGTGCCGTTTCCACCGGCCATTGCGCGCGCCGCCACCCGCCTGCTCGGCGGGGCCCGCGCCCTGGAGCATCCCGAAGACCTCGCGTTCGCCGACGCCGGCCACGGCTTCGATGCGTTCGGGATGCACCCCGACTTCATCGCGTTCGGCGAGGCCCTCGTCGGTCCGGCCTACGACCACTACTTCCGGGTCAAGAGCTACGACGCCCACCACATCCCGGCGTCCGGCCCCGCCATCCTGGTTCGACGGCATGATGCTGTGGTGCGACGTCGTCCGGAACACCCATCCGCCCCGCGCTCCCCGGCCGGTCGCCGACTACTTCGTCTCCACCTTGCCCTTCCTCGGGACCCTGTTCGCCCGCGGGGGGGCCATCGGCGGATCCCGTGGCAACGTCCGACGGCTGCTGGAGCAGGGGGAGCTGCTGATGCTGTTCCCCGAGGGAACCCCCGGCATCGGCAAGCCCTTCTCCGAGCGCTACCAGCTGCAGGCCTGGCGCAAGGGCCACTGCGAGTTCGCGCTGCGCTACAACGCCCCGGTGGTCCCGATCGGGATCGTCGGCGCCGAGGAGCAGATGCCGCAGATCGCGCGCATCCCGCTGGAAGGCCTGGGGCTCAACGTCCCCTACCTGCCCGTCACAGCCACCCCGTTCCCGATGCCGGTGCGGTACCACATCCTGTACGGGGAGCCGCTGCACTTCCCCGAGTATGGACCGGACGATGCCGACGATCCCGAGATCGTCACCGCGTGTGCGGCCCGGGTGCGGGACGCGGTGGAGGCCCTGATCGGACGGGGCCTGCGCGAGCGCCGCGGCGTGTTCGCATGAG
Organism: bacterium; assembly: GCA_030424555.1. Taxonomy (GTDB): domain Bacteria; phylum Myxococcota_A; class UBA796; order UBA796; genus JAUHWK01. The sequence goes on from JAUHWK010000164.1 coordinate 6,181, forward strand.
CCGTCCCCACGCCCCATGCCGTCCCACCAGGGGTCGCTGATGCGCAGCGTGCTCGTCACCGGGGCGGCGTCCCCCCTTGGGCAGCGCCTGGTCCGCAGCCTGCTCGCAGACACCCGCGTGCAGCACGTCCTCGCGGTCGACAACGTGGCCGCCGAGCGCGCCCTGCCGTTCAGCCACGCCGGTCGCCTCACCTACCAGCCGGTCGACCTCCGCCGCGCCCGCCAGGTCCGTGAGCTCCTGTTCGGGCCCGCCAAGGATCTCGACGTCGAGGTGATCGTCCACCTCTCCGAGCACATCGACGGGTACGGCACCGGGCGCGCCGTCCACGCCCAGAACGTCGAGTCGCTCCGCTCGATCCTCGCGTTGGCCGACCGTCATCCCCGCATCCGACGCCTCGTCGTCAAGTCCCACGCCGTCGTGTACCGGGTGGGCCTGGACCTGCCCGTGCAGGTGGGGGAGGAGCACCCGCTCAACCTCGACCCCCACGCGCCTCAGTACGTGCGCGACCGGGTGGAGGCCGACCTCACCGCGTGCGCACGCATGGGGCTGATCGACTGCGAGATCGTCGTCCTGCGCTGCGCCGAGGTGTTCGCCCCCGGGATCGGAAGCCAGCTGTTCGACTACCTGGACGCCCCGATGGCCCTGCGCACCGCCGGGTTCGACCCGATGGTCAACGTCGCCAGCGCCGAGGACACCGTCGACGCCTTGGAGCTCGCCACCCACGGCTCGGGCGAGGGCGTGTTCAACATCCCCGGCTTCGACACCCTCCCGCTGTCCGAGGCCGCCCGCGCGTGGGGCACGCCCATGGTCGGGATGCCCGAGCCGCTGATCCGGCCGCTGTACGCGCTGCGCCACCGGTTCACCGGCAGCGACTTCGCCTACGGCATCCACCGGGACCAGATGCACTTCGGGCTCGTGCTCGACGGCAGCCGCGCCGCCCGCGTGCTCGGATACCGGCCGCGCAACCCGGTGCAGTGGCGCCACCGTCGACGCACCGAACCCCGCCTCGCCCCTTCCTGATCCGGAGTTTCCGTGACCGACGACCTTCCCCGCATCCGGGTGGTCAGCGCCGAGCTCGCCCGCGACGGACGCTACCTGCTCACCCAGCGCCTGCCCGACGCCGTCCTGGGCGGCCTGTGGGAGTTTCCTGGGGGACGGGTCCGCGACGGCGAGGACGACGACGCAGCACTCCGTCGGGCCTTCGTCGATCGCCTGGGGATCGAGCCCGTGATCGGCGATCCGTCCATGGTCGTGGAGCACCGGTACGACACCTACGTCCTCACGCTCGCCGTGTACCGATGCACGCTGGCGGACGACACCGAGCCCGACGCGCGACGGGTCGCCGCCCTGGCCTGGGTCGGTCCCGAGGACTTCGCCGACTACCCCTTCCCCGGCGCCGATCAGCAGACCGTGGATGCCCTGCTGCGCGAGATGTGACGTGGCCCGCCGCGACCATTAGATAAACGCTGCGTTTATCTGGAGTCGACGTGTCAACCTGGACGCCGTCTGCAGCACAAGTCGATCAGGCCATCTCGCGACAGAATCCGTGGCACCGCCACGGGGAGGTCCCTGACGTCCTGCACGGCAGTGTGGACCACCCGATCTCCGCTTCACTCAGCGAGGTGATTCGGCACAACGAGCCGGCACGCTTCCGGCTCCTCATCGGTCCGCGGCGCGTCGGGAAGTCCACGATCATGTACCAGATGATCCGCCGTCTCCTGGCGTCCGGTGTGGCCCCCGACCGCATCTGGTGGATTCCCGTGGAGCACCCCATGCTCCGAAACATGGACCTGGAGTCGTGGGTCGACGACGTGACCCGCGACAGGCCAAACGACGATCCCACCTACCTGTTCCTCGACGAGGTCACCTGGCTCGACGACTGGGCCCTCTGGCTGAAGACCCTCTACGACCGAAAGCTGCCGATCCGCGTGGTCGCCACCTCCAGTGCCACCGCGGCCATGCAGCGTGGCAAGAACGAGTCCGGCGCGGGGCGCTGGACGGCCCATGACGTGGGTCCTTGGCTGCTTCCGATGTTTGCGCGGAAGTTCCTCAGCACCGACAATCCGTTCAGCGAGACGCCGCTGACCATCGATCGACTCGAC
>JAUHWK010000680.1 GCA_030424555.1 bacterium
CTGCCTCTGGGCACTGCAGGGGCGCCGCGCCGAGGCGATCGACGCCCTGCGCACCGCCGCCGCCCGCGATCCACACGTCCTGGCCCGGGCCGCCCGGGATCACGACCTCGTCACCGTGCGGGACGCCCTCCGCGGACTTCGCCAGGAGCTGGCGGCATCACACGCCGCGTCGGCCACCCCAGATGGCGACGTGGGCCCGGGGGCTGAACCCGACGCCCCGTGACAGGGCCCAGTCCACCACCGCCGGCGCGCGGGCACGGTAGGCCTCGGCGTCCGTCGCCTGCGGCATCAGCAGCACCCGATCCGCGCGCACCCCGTGGGCGGCTGCCAGCGCCATCGCCTCGTCCGCCTCGTCCTCGTCGCCCACCACGAACTTGAACCACGCGTGGTCGAGGGCCGCAAACGCCCGCAGGACGTCCGGTCGCACCGCACGCTCGGGATCGTTGCCCGACCCCGACAGCTTGGGGGAGACGTTCCACTGCGCCACCACCCGCCGCATCGCGGGTGTGGGCGCGATCGTGCCCGCGGTCTCGACCTCCCAGGTGCGCGCCGCGCCGAGCGCCTCGAGGGCCGCCGCCAGCGCCACCAGGCCGTTCTGCTGGAGCATCGGCTCCCCACCCGTCACCACCAGACGCCCCGGCCCCTCCGAGGCCACCCCTCGCGCCACGTCCTCGATCGTCTGTTTGGAGGTCTCTTTCGCGCGATCGTACTGCGACCAGTCCCAGGTGTACTTGGTGTCGCACCACGCACACCGCAGGTTGCATCCCCCCAGCCGCAAGAACACCGCCGGCATGCCCACACTCCGCCCCTCACCCTGGATGGTGCGGAAGCGCTCGGACACGAGGAGGTGGCGGGGAGACGCGGTCATCGCGGGGGTCTATCGCGTGCGTGCGGGGGACCCCATGGGGCGCGGGTGCTGGAGGTCGAGGAAGGCTTCAGCGAGGTCTACTTCCGCCTGGAGGTCCTGCTGCACCCGATGAAGAAGGACGCCGACGTGCCACCAACGAGACTGCGGCGCAGAACGTACCTCCACGTCGCGCAGCGGCTCGTCGATGAGGTGGCTTCCAGCCGACCACCTAAGCGGAGGCGAACCTGTTCTTCCAGTTCGTCTCGTACCGCTGCCCGCGTCCGAGCAGGATCTTCGCAACGAACAAGCTGGCGAAGGACTGGCCCAAGAGGCTGGTCGGCGACGGGGATGGCCATCCACGCTTGCCGAGGGCCGGGATTCGAAGAGCAGGTCAGTAGCGGAGATCGGACTGTGTCCTCCATCAACTGGATCGCGAAGTCCTCCTCGGCAGAGCGGCTCGTGACGTTGCCCCGTTCGTAGTGGAACACGGCCGGTCCCTTCAGCACGGCTGCAACGATCTGGAACATCCGGATGGCTTCGTCATCGATCCGGTCCGGGTGGATCAATCGGGCCAACAGGGCGAGCATGGCGGTCCCCTGCCCCTTCGAGACCGCCACGGGTGAGGCGAACACCTCGTCGAGTTCCGGCACCCCATCGAACAGCTTGCGGGCGACTCGGACCCTGGCTGCGTGACAGGCGACGATTGCTAGGCCCGGTGGCTTGACCAGTTCGAGGATCTCCACCAAGTCATCCCA
>JAUHWK010000165.1 GCA_030424555.1 bacterium
CGTCCTTGGACAACCCTTGGGTCGTGCTGCCCGTCGTCGCCGAGCTCAAGGCCAAGGCGCGTGCGCAGGGGCTGTGGAACCTGTTCCTGCCCGACCCCGACGTGGGTGGGGGGCTGTCGGTGGTGGAGTACGCCCCGATCGCCGAGGCCACGGGACGCTCGGCGCTGGCGCCGGAGATCTTCAACTGCAATGCGCCCGACACCGGCAACATGGAGGTGCTGTACCATTTCGGGACGGACGCCCAGAAGGCGCGCTGGCTCACGCCGTTGCTCCAGGGCAGCATTCGTTCGGCGTTCTGCATGACCGAGCCCGACGTGGCGTCGTCGGATGCGACGAACATGCAGGCCACCGCACGCATGGAGGGCGACGAGGTGGTGCTCGACGGGCGCAAGTGGTGGAGCACAGGGATCGGTCACCCGGACTGCGAGGTGCTGATCTTCATGGGGCTCACGGATCCTGCGGCCCACCGGCACATGCAGCACTCGATGGTGCTGGTCCCCAAGGACACCCCAGGGGTGCGGGTCGAGCGCATGCTCACCGCGATGGGCCGGATGGACGCCCCGTACGGGCATGGCGAGGTCGTGTTCGACGACGTGCGCTTGCCCGCCGACGCGGTGATCGGGGCCCCGGGGATGGGGTTCGCGATCGCGCAAGGCCGCCTCGGCCCGGGCCGAATCCATCACTGCATGCGGCTGATCGGGCTGGCGGAGATGGCGCTGGAGCTGGGGTGCCGTCGGGCGATGTCCCGGGTGGCCTTCGGCAAGCCGCTGGCGAACCTCGGGGGCAACCGGGAGCGCATCGCGGACGCCCGGATGCGGATCGAGCAAGCGCGCCTGCTGGTGCTCAAGGCGGCGTGGATGATCGACCAGCACGGCGTGATGTCGGCGATGAGCGAGATCAGTCAGATCAAGGTCGTGTGTCCCCAGCTGGCCCAGGACGTGGTGGATCTGTCGATGCAGCTGCACGGTGGGGCGGGCCTGAGCGACGACGTCCCCCTGTCGATGGCGTGGACTGCGGCCCGCGCGCTGCGGCTGGCAGACGGGCCGGACGAGGTCCACCGAGGGCTCGTCGCCCGCCACGAGCTGTCTCGGTACAAGGACCGTTCGTGAGCGGCGTCGATGCGCCGGGCACCGTGCGGGAGGCGTTCGATGTGGAGGCCGCCGCGGGGTGGCTGCATGCCCACGCCGCGGCGCCGGCCGGGCAGCCGACGGTCCAGCAGTTCGGGGGTGGGGCGTCCAACCTGACCTACCTGCTCACCTGGGACGATGGCACCGAGCAGGTGCTGCGCCGCGCACCGCCAGGGCACAAGGCCAAGGGCGCGCACGACATGGCGCGGGAGTTTCGGCTCCAGCAGGCGCTCAAGCCCGTGTTTCCCGCGGTCCCCACGATGATCGCGCTGTGTGAAGACCCGTCGGTGCTGGGGGGAGACTTCTACGTGATGTCCCGCCTGCGCGGCCTGATCCCACGCAAGCGCCTCCCCCAGGGCGTGCCGACCGACCCCGCCTCCGTGCGTCGCCTGTGCGTGTCCGTCCTCGATCAGCTGGTCGACCTGCACACGCTCGACGTGGCGTCGTCGGGGCTCGCGGCGTTCGGCAAGGGAGAGGGCTACGTCGAGCGGCAGATCGCTGGGTGGTGTCGCCGCTACGAGCGGTCCCGCACCTGGAACGTCCCCACCTGGCGCCCGGTGATGGACTGGCTGCGGGAGCGCATGCCCGAGGACGCCGGGAACGTGCTGATCCACAATGACTTCCGGTTCGACAACGTCGTGCTCGACCCCGACGATCCCACCCGCGTGATCGGGGTGCTGGACTGGGAGATGGCGACCCTCGGGTGTCCACTGATGGATCTGGGCAACACCCTCGCGTACTGGGTGGAGGCAGGGGACGACCGGGTCATGCAGCAGCTGCGGCGCCAGCCCACGCACCTGCCCGGCATGCTCACGCGCCGCGAGGTGGTCGACCACTACGCCGAGCGCACGGGAAGGGACGTGGGGTCGTTCACGTTCTACGAGGTGTATGGGCTGTTTCGGCTCGCGGTGATCGTCCAGCAGATCTACTACCGGGTCCACCAAGGCCAGAGCCGAAACCCCGCCTTCAAGCGGTTCTGGCTGGTCAACCACTACCTTCGCTGGCGCACGGGCCGCGTCCTGCGCGGGCGGGCCTGAATGCCGACGCTGTGGCTCGTCCGGCATGGCCAGGCCTCGTGGGGCAAGGCCGACTACGACCAGCTCTCCGAGTTGGGCGTGCGCCAGGCGCGGCAGCTCGGGTTGTTCCTGAGGGGACGGGGTCTGCGGGTCACGCGGGCGATCACGGGGACGATGCGGCGCCACCGCCAGACGGCAGACGCCACCCTGCGCGCCGCGGGATTCGAGGGCACGCTGCGGGAGGATGGGGGATGGAACGAGTTCGACCACCAGGCGGTGCTGGTGTCCCACCGTCCGGCGTGGCGCTCCCGGACGCGCATGATGGCCGACCTCGCGCGCACCGGGCGCCCTCGGGCGGCGTTTCACGACGTGTTCGAGGCGGCGCTGGAGGCGTGGATCGCCGGGGAGGGGACGACGGAGCCGTACCCGGCGTTTCGGGCGCGGGTGGACGACGCCCTGGCGCGCACCGCGGCCGAGGCGGAGGGGCTCACGCTGGTGTTCACCTCGGGGGGGCCGATCGGGGCGGTGATCGCGGCGGGCTTGGGCGCGGACTGGCGACGGGCGAACCGCTCGATGGTCAACACGGGGGTCACCCGGGTGGTGGTGGGCGCCCGTGGGGTGACGGTCGTGTCCATGAACGAACAAGGACACCTCGATGGGCTCGACGGCCTGCGGACGCTCCGATGATCGGGGCACGCCGTGGGGGCGCCGCGCGTGGGGTGGTGCTGGCCGGATGGGTCGGTACGGTGGGGTGGGCCTGTGGGGTTGCAGGGTGTGGCCCTGCGGATCCGGCCCCCACGCCGAGCGACAGCGACAGCGACAGCGATGGGATGGCGGCATGGGGTCCGGCGCCGGCGAGGGTCGATCCGGACCAGCGGGGGCCGTACGGCGTGGGCACCACCACCGTGATCGTGCCCGCTGAGGCCCGCGACGGCCTGACCGCGTTGACGGTGGAGGTGTGGTACCCCGCGGACGCTGACGGGGTGCCTGCCCCCGACACCTACGCCTTGGATGGCATCCGCTTCGACGGCACGGCCACACGGGACGCGCCGATCGACCCGCGGGGGGCGCCCTACCCGGTGATCGCGTTCTCCCACGGGCTGGGCGGGGTCCGCTTCCAGAGCTTCTTCCTCACGGAGCACCTCGCCTCGCACGGGTGGGTGGTGGTGGCGCCCGACCACCCGGGAAGCACCCTGCTGGACCTGGACAGCGCACGGATCCCGGTGGCGGCGGTGCGGCGCCCACAGGACATTCGGGATGCGGTGGACGCCGTGATCGGAGGCGCGGTCCCCGGGCTGTCGGTGGCGGGGGATGCGTACGTCGTGTCCGGGCACTCCTTCGGTGCGTGGACCTCGCTGGTCGTTGGGGGCGGGACCCTCGATCTCGCGGGCATCGACACGGCCTGCGCGTCGGTGGACCGGCCCGGCTGCCGCTTCTTCGAGGGAGAGCGTCCTCCGGCGGCCGATCTGGCGCGGTGGGCCCAGCCCGACCCGCGGGCCACCGTGACGATCGCGATGGCGCCCGGCGTCTGGTACGCGTTCGGTGCAGACGGCGCAGGGCTTCAGGGCGTGCGGCGTCCCATGGTGCTCGGGGGCACCCGCGACGGGGATCTGCCCTACGACGACGAGATCCTGCCGACGTTCGAGGCGTTGGGGGCGCCCAAGGTCCACGGGGCCTTGGTGGATGCGGGCCACTGGGTGTTCTCCGACCTGTGCGCGATCCTTCCCGTGGAGGACTGCGCCGGCGCCGCCAAGGGGTACATGGAGCCCGCGCGGGCCCAGGCCCTCACCCGCACCCGGGTCCTCGCGTTCGCGCGCAGTCGGTTGCTGGGCATGGTGGAGGACGAGGCGTGGTTGATCGGCGACACGGATCTGGCATGGACCGACGAGCCCTGATCGGGGCGGCCGTCCTGGCGTTTGGGTGTGGTCCGACCGACACGCGAACCTGCATCGCCCCGGAGGGCATGGGGTCTCCCCGCGACGTCGACGAAACCCTGGCGCTGCTCCAGGCGCTCCCCGAGGGAGCCGATCCCGCCTGCTTCGTCGAGTCCCTCGATCGCCCGCTCACGGTGGTGGCGACCTCCAGTGTGGTGAGCGCGCAGCCTGCGAGCGGGGTGAGCCGTCCCCGGCTGTTCCTGATGGGCGACACGATGACCCTGTCGGTCGTCCCGGAGGGCGACGGGGCCCACCTGCTCGAGTTCGGGCTGTGGCTCGACCCGACCACCTCGCTCAAGGCGGAGTTCGCGCTGCCGCTGGCGGAGGGGATCACGGTCCAGGACGCCTTCGATCGGGTGCAGTTCGACGAGACCCGCACCGGGTGTGGGTTCTGCCACCTCAACGAGGTCGTCCACGAGACGGTCGACGGGGTCCCCCGGTACGCCTCGGACGCGCTGCGTCCGCTGCCCGACACGCTCGTGGCGCTGGAGGAGGTCCAGGCCGCGCGCGACGCCTGTGCCGACGACGACACCACCTGTGCGCTGCTGCGCGCGTTGCTCGACCACGGGGCGGTCCAGCAGGGCGCGTTCGATCGGTCGGTGCCGGTGGTGCGGTGATCGGGGCGGTGGATGCGGACGCCCGGATGGGGTTGTACGCTGGGATCGTCGAGGCGGAGGGGCGGTGCGCGAGGTCGTGACGACGGAGTGGCTGGACGCGTCGCCGGCCGCGGTGTGGGCGGTGCTCTCCGAACTGCCTGCGTGGCCCCTGTGGAACCCTGGCGTCAAGGCGCTGGACGGGGTGTTCGAGCGGGGCGCGCGCTGGCGCATGACGCTGGGGACCGACACGCGGCGGTTCACGGTGGGGGTCCGGGTCGTGACGTTGGAGCCGCTGCGCGAGCTGGCCTGGGAGGGGGGCGTGTCGGGGGTCACGGTCGCCCGGCACGGGTTCTTGCTCCACGAGGAGGATGGGGGGACGCGGTTCGAGCACTACGAGCGCTTCTCCGGCGTGGTGCCCCACGCGATCTGGCCGTGGCTCCGCCCGCGGTTGGTTCCGCGGTACGAGGCGACGAACGCTGGCTTGAAGCGCCACGTCGCCCCATGATCGGTCCCGACGACCGGGGGCCCGCGATGCGATCCGCAGCGGTTTGACGTAGACGAAGCCCAGCCGGTCCGGGGCCGTCATGCCGATCCTCAACCATGCCAAGCACATGGCGCTGCTGAAGCGTCGCGCGAAGGCGCTCCGCAGTGCGCGGGGCGGGCAGATCGGTGCGTTCTTCCTCGTGGTCGATCGGGAGCAGGGCGACGTCCTGCTGCACCTCGACCTGACGGCCGAGCCCGAGGTGTTCCGCAACCCGGCGATCATCGCGCGTCGGCTCAAGCGGATCCGGGCGGTCCAGCCCGATCGCTATTCGGAGTTCCTCGCCCAGCCCAAGCGCCTGGTGAGCGTGGCCGGCCGGGTGGCGGGCGACACGCAGGGCATGAAGCTGGTGTTCCAGCGCACGGTCAAGACCGGCAAGGGCAAGCCCACCGACCTGCGTCAGGCGCTCAAGCTGTTCCGGATGCTGCGCGGGACGATCGGGGAGATCGAGGGCCTACCGGAGGCGCCCGAGCCCGAGCAGGTGGCCGAGAAGGCCCGGGAGCGGGTGGCCGCGACCCGATCGTTGTTCGCCGAGCGCCGCCCCACCCCGGAGCGGGCGCTGGAGGGCCTGTACGAGCACCTCGGCAGCGTGGACGCGCTCGCCGAGGCGGTGGATGCCTTGGACGAGGCGCTGGAGGACAACCCCGGCGATCGGGCGCTGTCGGCGATGCGGGAGGCGCTGGAGCAGGCGCTGGAGCAGCTCGACGCCTGGGATGCCGAGATGGGGTTCGGCGGTGTCACCGACGGGTTGGAGGCCCTCACCGAGGTGGACCTTGCGCAGGCCGCCCGGGATCTGGCCCGGAGTGCGGTGGAGGAGGTCCGAGCCGGATGGGCCGGCGTGTGGTTCGAGCTCGACCGGATGCGCGCGGACGCGGCGCCGGAGGTGTCGATGGAGGAGCTGTTCGGCAAGCTCGATCCGCGGGTCCGTGACGGCCTCCGGGTGATCGAGGATGCCGACGATCCCCTGCGTGCGGTGCGTCGCATGCTGGACGGCGTGCGCCTGCTCGACCGTGCCGTGACCCAGCGCGCGGCGCTGTCGGCGTTCGACGACACGCACGGGACCGCCCTCTCTCACCATGCCCGGGCCGGCTTGTCCGACCTGGCGCGTCCGCTCGCGGCCCTCGCCGCGCAGCTGGCCTGAGGGGGGGAAGGAGGGTGGACACCCGCCACGCCCGGTACCTGGTCTTTCTCTGCGCCGCGGTGGTGGTCGCAGACGCGCGCCCGCGTGCGGGAGGCGAGGGCGGGGTGTCGGCAGACAAGCAGCGGGCGTTGCACGGTACGTTGTCGCACTACCTTCCCGAGGCCTCGCTGGCGGGACGCCAGGCGCTCGTGCAGGAGACGCTGGAGCGGCAGCCGGCGTTCTCGGGTGGGATCGCCTTCCTACGCAGGATCGAGGACGCCTCCCGTCGCCTCGGCGCCACCCTCGACGACGACGGCCGGCGCGACGTGGTTCGGCGGCTCGCGGACATCGCGGAGAGCGATGGCTCGGTCTCCTTCCCCGAGCTCACCGTGCTGCGGGCGGTGGTCGCCCACATCGGCATGCCCGGTCCCCACCGGGTCGACACCGACGCGGGCCGGATCCTGCTGCCAGGCGCCTGACCGGGCGGGGCACCGCGGACGGGGTATGGTCCCGCGTTCGCCGGGAGGGCCGTCGTGACGCCGGAGATGGACGAGGCGGTGTACGCGCAGCTCAAGCGGCTGGCGGAGCGGATCCACCGGGAGCGGGGGTTCGGTCAGCAGACGCTGGACGCCACCTCCTTGCTGCACGAGGCGTGGGAGAAGCTCGCGCGGAGCGACGGCGAGATCGTGTCGCGGGAGCACTTCGTCGCGGTGGCGGCCCGGGCGATGCGGCAGCTGTTGATCGATCGGGCGCGGGCTCGGGCGTCCCAGAAGCGTGGGGGCGATCCCATGCGCACCACCTTGTCGGGCCTCGGCGACGCTCCGATGGCCCACGAGCAGATCCTCGCCTTGGACGGCGCCTTGGAGCAGCTGGAGCAGGTGGATCCCACCGCGGCCCAGGTGGTGATGTTGCGGGCCCTGGGAGGCGCCACGGCCACCGAGGCGGGGGAGGCGCTCGGGGTGTCGCGGAGCACGGTGGATCGCGCGTGGCGGTTTGGCCGTGCCTTCCTCGTGGACCGTCTTGACTGAGGGCGACGAGATCGCGCTGCTGCGCCGGGCACGGGACGTGTTCGACGCGGTGGTGGACCTTCCCCCAGCCGCCCAGGCGGAGCGGGTGGCGGCGATCGGGGAGGTCGATCCCGAGGTCGCGCCGGTGGTGCGTCGCCTTCTCGCGGCCGACGCGGGCGCGACCGACGATCCCCTCGAGCCGTTGCTGTCGGAGGAGGGCGACGACGCGCTCCCCGCCCGGATCGGACGCTTTCAGGTGGTGCGCGAGCTGGGCCGGGGGGCGATGGGGGTGGTGTACGAGGCGGAGCAGGCCCTGCCGCGACGGCGGGTGGCGATCAAGACCCTCCTGCCGCTGCGACGGAGTCCGCGGGCGCTGTCGCAGTTTCGGGTCGAGGTGGACGCGCTGGGCCGCGTGCTGCACCCCGGCATTCCCCAGATCTACGAGGTGTTCGACACGGAGGACGGGGTGCCCGCCATGGTGATGGAGCGGGTCGAGGGCACGCCGCTGGTCGATGCGATCTGGTTGTTGGACCATGCGCGCCGGGCCGAGGTCCTCGCGCAGATCGCCGAGGCGGTCGACCACGCCCACCGCCACGGGGTGATCCACCGCGACCTCAAGCCGGACAACGTGCTCGTCACGCCCTCGGGTCAGCCCAAGGTGCTCGACTTCGGGATCGCCCGGCTGGACGACACGCCCGCACCCCGGGCCGGCACCTTGCACTACATCGCGCCGGAGGTGCTCCAGGGGGAGCCGGCCGGGGTGGCGGCCGACGTGTACGGCCTGGGCGCGGTGGGCTGGGAGATGATGACCGGTGAGCCCCCCGTGCGTCTGGCCGGGGGAGAAGACGTCGACGCGATGGTCCACGCCAAGGCCGCGGGTCCGGGGGCGGCGGCAGACATGCCGGGGCCGATCGAGGCCTTG
>JAUHWK010000166.1 GCA_030424555.1 bacterium
CGAGCTCCTGTACCTGCTGAAGAAGTACCAGGAGGCCTACACCGAGTACATGACCGTGGTCGACATGGACCCGAACGGTCAGCACTCGCGGTTCTGCGCCGAGTCCGCGATCTTCGCCGCCGAGGAGATGGTGAAGAAGGAGGGCGGTGGCGACAGCCAGATGCGCAAGGAGAAGATCGCCAAGGACACGCCGCCCCAGCCCCTCACCGACTGGGAGCAGAACCTCATCGCGTCCGCCAAGCAGTACGCCACGCTGTACCCGTCGGACAAGAAGGTCGAGCAGGCGATCTACAAGACCGCGTTCCTGCTCTACTCGCGCTTCCACTTCACGGAGGCCGCCGAGCAGTTCCGGGCCGTCATCTCGATGTCGCCCAAGTCCAAGAACGCCGAGTTCTCCGCCAACCTGATCCTCGACGCGCTGAAGATCCGGGAGGAGTACGTCGCCCTTCGTGACACCGCGAAGGCCTTCTACCAGCAGGAAGAGCTCGGCTCGTCTGCGTTCAAGAAGGACATGCACACCATCTGGTCGAGCGCGGCGTTCACGGTCATCGAGAAGGACTTCGAGGCCAACCAGGACCACGTCAAGACCGCCAACGCGTACCTGGCGTTCTACGACCAGTTCCCTGAGTTCGACAAGGTCGACTTCGCGCTGAACAACGCGGCCGCCTACTACTACAAGGCCAACCGCGTCGCCGACGCCATGAAGGTCCGCCACATCCTGGTCGACGGCGAGCGCTTCGGTCCCAAGACCAAGTTCTACTACCGTCAGGTCGGCGCCCTCGGGTACGACTACGAGCGGCTCGCCAACCTCGAAGAGGCCGTCCGCTTCTACGACATGCTCGTCGAGCTGTACCCCAAGGAGCGCAAGGCCGTCGTCGACGACAAGGATCTCGACGACGAGGCCGAGGCCGAGAAGCTGGCCGCGCTCGACAGCCAGGCCGCCGACGCGCTGTACACCTCCGCGGTGTTCACCAACGCGCTGGGCGACTGGGAGGCCAGCATCGCCAAGTACGGCGCGTTCATCGACATGTTCGGCGAGGACGAGCGCGTGCTCGACACCCGCCTGCGCATCGCCCGCCTGTACGAGGACCACGAGGACTGGGGCAACGCCGCGGACGCCTTCGAGGCCTTCTACACGAAGACCCACAAGGACGCGGATCCCGCCTACACCTTCTTCGCACGCCTGCACCACGCCCGCGCCCTGCGCGCCAAGGGTGACACCAGCGCGGCCAACAAGGTGTTCCAGTCCGGGGTCGACGCCTACCAAAAGGCGAAGAAGGGCGGCCTGGAAGATGGCGCCCACACCGAGTTCGTCGCCGAGATGATGTACCGCCTCGCCGAGCCTGCGTTCGAGGACTACCTCGAGCTGCGGATCACCGGTGCGGGTCCGGGTGCCCGGCAGCGCGCCGAGGACAAGGCCATGAAGGCCAGCCTCGAAGCCAAGACCAAGGCCCTCAAGCAGGTCGAGGCGAGCTTCGTCTCCATCTTGGAGACTGGTGCCGGTGAGTGGGGCTTGGCCGCCGTCGTGGCGCTGGGCCGGGTGTACGAGAACTTCGCCGAGACGCTGACGTCCTCCCCCATCCCGTCCTACCTGACCACCGATCAGGCCGACATCTACCGGATGACCCTCGAGGATCGCGCCTACGTGCAGAACGAGAAGGCGGTCGAGGCCTACAAGCTGGCCCTCGACAAGTCCTACGAGCTGCGCCTGTACAACGACCACACCGCGTTCGCGACGCGTCGTCTCGGCGAGCTGCGCCCCGACGACTTCCCCGGCTTGGCCGAGGAGATCCCGAGTGCTGGCTTCGTCTCGGAGAAGGTTCGCACCTTCGCTCCCGAGACCTCCCTGCGCTGATTGGAGCCCACGATGCGAATCCAACCGTCCTTCGCCATCCTGCTCGTCGGCGCGCTCTCGCTCGGCGGCTGCCCCAAGAAGAAGATCCAGGTCGACGAGGAGGCCGCCGAGGTCGATCCCGGCGTGAACTTCGACGCCGGGATGCAGGCCCTGGAGCCCGATCGCAAAGGGGTGGTCGACTACCCTCAGGCGTACGGCTTCTTCCTCAAGGCTGAGCAGCTCAACGGCGGCATGAAGGCCAGCTTCAACGCGGGCTGGACCGCCGAGAAGATGGGCGATCTCGCCAAGGCTGCGGGCCACTACCGCAAGGCGTTCGAGGCCGATCCCACCTGGGAGCCGGCGTTCTACTCGCTCGGCCGCGTCCTCAAGGAGGCCGGACAGGGCGAGGTCGTCCCCACCCTGTACGAGGCCTACCTGGCCAAGAAGCCGGACGATACCCAGGTTCGCTCGGAGTACATGGACGCGCTCGCCAGCGCGGGCCGCACCGACGAGGCCATCGCCGTCGGCACCAAGATCCTCGAGACCGACCCCGACAACGACGCCGTGTACCGTGCGCTGTCGTCGATGTACCTCAAGCAGGGCCGGGTTCCGCTCGCGCGGCTGATGGGCGACAAGGCCCTCGAGCTCAACGACGCCGATCCCGACATCTACAACAACCTCGGCGTCGTCCTGTTGGAGTCCGGCGACGAGCCCGGCGCCATCGACAAGTTCGAGATGGCCCGCAAGCTCGACAGCCAGCACTTCGAGGCCAACATGAACCTCGGGTCGGTCGCGCTGAACTCCGGCGACTACGCGCTGGCCCTCACCTGCTTCCAGGCCGCCAACGCCCGCCACCCGTCCAGCCGCCCCGCCCGCCTGGGCCTCGCGGTCGCGCTGCGTGGCACGGGCGACTTCGAGGGTGCCGGCAAGCTGTACGACGCGCTGATCGCGGACGACCCGTCGGCCGACGCCGCGTGGTTCAACGCGGCCACGCTGCACGAGCGGTACACCAAGGACTTCGGCAAGGCCTTGGACTACCTCAGCAAGTACAAGGACTCCCGCGCCGGCGAGCTGTCCCCGTCCGATCCGGTGTTCGAGCGCATCAAGCGCGTCGAGGCCGCCAAGGCCGCCGAGGAGGAGCGCAAGCGCCTCGAGGAGCAGCGCAAGCGGGAGGCCGAGGAGCGCGAGCGCCGGGCCAAGGAGCTGTTGGCCAACATGGAGGCCATGCTCACCGGACTCCAGTCCAAGCTCGACGCCAACGCGGCCTGTCTCGACGAGATGGTGGCGATGGAGATCGGCATGGCGATCGAGACCGCGGGTCAGGTCGTCGCGTCGCAGGACACCGGCATGGCGTCCGACGTCCAGCAGATGCTCGACAGCTACTACGTCCCGATGCTCGACGAGGCGATCGCGGCCTGTGGTCCCGCAGCCCCGGCCGAGGGCGAGGCGCCCGCCGAGGACGCCGAGGCACCGGCGGAGGATGCTGAGGCTCCCGCGGAGGAAGCGCCCGCAGAGGCCGAGGCGCCGGCCGACGAGGCCAGCAGCGAAGGCTGAGACCACGTCGGTCCGACACGGGGCACCCCCGGGGCATCGCGCCCTGCGGGTGCCCCGCTTGCGTGGGGGGCCATGACACGAACCTCACCAAGGTTCTCGGTCCAACCTCCGGTTTGTGATGCATGGTGGATGTGTCGGGACGGGTTCCCGCCCCGGCGACGTCGCGGATCCCCTGCGGCGATCCTCCGGGAGGTCCCATGCCACGCGCCCTGCTTACCGCCGTCGTCCTGTTGCTGCCCACCACTGGGCTCGCCCAGGACACGGCGCGCGAACGCCCGGTCCAGTACCTCGAGCGGACCATCCTCGACATCGCGGAGGCCACCGAGGTCGAGGGGTCGCTTCACGGCCCCGAGGTGATCTCCATCCGGGAGCAGAAGACCGCCCAGTTCAACCCCCTCCTGCGGTTCCGCGTCGACTTCCAGCGCGAGATGCATCGCTCGATCGACGAGGTCGAGTGAGCGGGACGGGACGCCCCGCCGCGGCGGTCGCACTGGGAGGAGCCCTCCTGTGGCAGGCCGTCGCGCCGGCCCTCGTGGATCCATCGGTCAGAGACCCCTTCCTCCGAGACAGGACGCGGATCGTGGTCTCGTCCGATCCGCGTCCCTTTGAGACACGCCCAGCCCTCTCCGGTGACGGACCTCACCCCCTCGCTGGATCGGCCTCGCCCTCCATGTGTCGGGACCATTGACGGCGAAATGACCCCCCCACGGTTGTGTGACGGCCGACCCGAAAGCATGATGTCTAGGTCAGGGCGCTTTGTGTGCCCATGCTTCGTCGTGGCCCAACCACCGCGCGCGAAGCACCGCCCCGGGGTCCTGCTCCCCGGGCTCGATGGAGGCCCCATGTCGCGTGCACTGCTGTCCGCTCTCCTCCTCGCCGCGATCGCGGCCCCCGCGTCCGCCCTCGCGCAGGACGCCGAGGGCGACCGTCAGATCAAGTACAAGGACCGCACCGTCATCGACTTCGAGAGCGTCGACGTCTCCGGCGAGCTCAAGAAGCCGTCCGGCGTCCTGTTGATGGACGTCAAGAAGACCAGCTTCAACCCGCTGATTCGGTTCCGCGAGGACTTCGATCGCGAGATGCGCGAGTCCATCGACGAGGTGAAGTGACGGCCTCCCGCCGTCCTTCCGATTCGCTCCCTTCCCGGGTGGTCCCCCACCCTGCCGTCTTCGGCCGCCGCGTCACGCGGTCCCTCCGCCCGCCCCTTCAGGAGTCCTGAACATGGCCGACCGTATCCTCCCCACGCTCACGCTCTCGGTGGTCCGCGATGGCGAGACCGTCTCGGAGCACGCGTTCACCGAGGAGTCGATCACGATCGGCCGCAGCGACGCCGCGCTGTTCGTCGTCGAGGACGAGGCCCTGGCCGAGATGCACGCGGTGATCAACGTCGAGGATGACGGATCGATCCAGCTCCTCGACCTCGGCGCCGGCGATCTCACCGTCGAGGGCGAGGCCGTCGAGTCCAACGCCACCCTGGCGGACGGCACCTCCTTCGCGCTCAACGGCGTGCACTTCGTGCTGGCGATCACCACCGCGTCCGACGACGCCGGCGAGGAGCCCGCCAGCCTGGTCGACGTCCGGCCCGAAGGGGCCGAGTCCGACGACGCGATGCCCGACGCCGGCGACGACGCGTCCGCCGAGGCCTCCGAGGCCGACGCCGAGGATGGGACCGACGCCGAGGCCACCGACGCCGTCGGCGATCAGGCCGCAGCCGCCGTCGCCGCCGCCGAGGCCGCCGATCCCGAGAAGGACGACGCCACCGACACCGCCGTCCCCCAGTTCGTCCCCCCCGTGTTCGAGGGCGAGGCGCTCGAGGACGTCCTCGAGTTCGTCCTCAAGTCCGGCACCGGTCAGGGCAACCACGGCCTCGACACCAAGAGCCCCAAGGTGCTCGAGGTCAACGAGATCTGGAACAACGTCCTGCTGGACACCAAGCACTTCGACGCCAAGCACGACGTCACCGTCGGCGACGCGGTCGGGTTCAAGTGGAGCCTGCTCGGTGTGCCGGTCGGCTGGGTCCCGGGCAACATGGTGGGTCCGCTCCGCCTGTCGCCCCCGATCTGGTCCGAGGTCGTGTCCGACTGGCGCGAGGACTTCTTCGCGTCCGACGACGATCTACCCGGTGGCGCCACCCAGCACGTGCTGTTCGAGCCGGCGGGCAAGGCCACCTACAAGGCGCGCCTCGACCCCTCCTGGGGCGGCTTCCTCGAGAAGGACGGCGAGCGCATCCCGCTGTCCGAGCTCGAGGACAAGGGCCTGGCGAAGACTGAGGGCAGCCTCCTCATCGTCTCCCTCACCGAGGACACCCGCCTGCTGGTCGAGGTCGGCGGCGTGATGTTCTTCGCGCACGTCACCTACCCCGGCAAGAAGGTCGTCGTGCCGTTCGCGCAGACGCTCGACTACCCCTTCCTGTCCACCTTCCTGTTCTGCTCCCTGATGGGCCTGCTCGCCGGCTTCTTCCTGGCGTTCTCCGAGCCCCCGGCGCGCACCGGCCTGGACGAGGTCGAGGATCGCTTCGTCGAGCTCCTCGTCGAGAAGCCGCCGCCCGAGGAGAAGAAGAACGACAAGCCGGAGGCCAACCCCGACGCGGGAGAGGGCGCGAAGGCCAAGAAGGAAGAGGGCAAGACCGGCAAGAAGGACGCCAAGATGAAGGAGGCCAAGGGCGCCAAGCGGGACATCCAGCAGGCGCAGCGGGACCGCGAGATCGCGGAGAACGCGGGCCTCCTCGGCGCCATGGACGACATGGGCGGCCAGGACGGCGTGTTCGGCTCCGGGTCCCTGTCCTCCTCCGTCACCGGCGGCATCGGCGGCCTCATCGGCGCCAAGGGCACGCAGATCGGGGCCGGTGGCCTCGGCTCGCGCGGCTCGGGCCTGGGTGGTGGCGGCACGGCCGAGGGCCTCGGCGGCCTGGGCACCCGCGGCGCGGGCGGCGGTCGCTCTGGCTACGGCAAGGGCGGCGGTAGCTTCGGGCCCAAGGGCTCCGGCGGCATCTCCGCGGCGTCCGGCAACCCGATCATCATGGGTGCGCTCGACCGTGCGCTGATCGACGCCGTCATCAAGCGCAAGATGAACCAGATCAAGTACTGCTACCAGCGCGAGCTGCAGAAGGACCCGAGCCTGGGCGGCAAGCTGGTCATCCAGTTCACCATCTCGGGCAACGGCTCGGTGGCCAAGGCCACGCCCAAGCAGACCATGGGCAGCCCGGCCGTCGACAAGTGCGTGGTCGACCGCTTCTACGCCATGCAGTTCCCGGAGCCGAAGGGGGGCGGGATCGTCATCGTCTCCTACCCCTTCATCTTCTCCCCGGGGTGAGCGAGCGCCCGGCAGCCGCCCATCCTTCGTTGGGCGGCTCCGGTCCTCGGTCATGGGCTCACGGCCCACTCCCTCCGGTCCTCGCACGCCCGCCTCGTCTGGACAGCCACCGAACGCACGCTCACGACGCGAGACCTCTCGACGCCCTCCCGAGCCACCGCGCTCCGGAGGGCGTTTGGGTGTGAGGGGTCGGACGGCGCGACGCGAGACCTCATGACGCCCTCCCGAGCCACCGCGCTCCGGAGGGCGTCCTTGCGTCGAGGGGTACGCCCGCCTCGTCTGGACAGCCACCGGACGCACGCTCATGACGCGAAACCTCTCCACGCCCTCCCGAGCCGTCGTGCTCCGGAGGGCGTTTGGGCGTGAGGGGTCGGACAGCGCGACGCGTGGCGTGGGGGGCGCGGCGGGAGCGAGGTCTTCGTCTTGGGGTCCCAGGGCGATGGGCTGACAGGCGGTGGACAGGCGTCCGGTCGGGTTGACGTCCGTCTGGATTCCACCATCCCGCGACACGCTCTGCACACAGTGCTGACGACGCGGCGTGTCCGATCAGGTCATGCTGATCGTGAGGAAGGAACACGGCTCTCGCGCCACGGCGCGGGGTCGGGGTGGTTCGTGTCCGCGGCTGCGGACCGGGTGCCCCCGTGTGCCCGACTCATCCACCCTGGAGGCCCTGATGACGACCGCCACGCCCCTCCCCCTAATGCTGTGCCGCGACGGGACCCTCCTCGCCTGGTGGGGCCTCGGCCACGCCCCGGTGCGGATCGGCCACGGGGCCACGGCCGACTGGTGCCTCCCCGGAGAGGGACCCGATCTGGTCGCGATCGCGACCCGCGATGGCGCGGGCCACCCCACGCTCATGCGGATGTGCCCACCGCCCGGTGAGCCAGCGCTGACGCCGCTCGACGACCGCGCACTGGCGCTGGGAGACGGGATGTCGGTGGCGATCGCGTCGCCTGCCCAGCAAGCCACCCACGAGGACGCCCTGCGTCGGCGACTCGAGGCCCTGCCGGTGGTGCCGCCGCGGGAGGATGGCCAGGAGTGCCTGGAGATCACGCGGTGGTGGGGGGATGTGCGCGTCGAGACGCACCACCTGCCCCTCGACACCCCCGTGACCCTCGGCGAAGGCACGGTGGCGCGCTGGCGCCTGCTCGGGGTCGACGTCGGTGACGTGCCAGAGCCCATCGCCCCGGTGCTCCGCGTGAGCCCTCCGCTCGCGTCCGAGGTCACCACCGAAGCCGCCCACGACCTCGTGATCCCCGCGCACGCCCTGCCCGGCGGGCGGCCCTGGACCCTGGTCGTCCCTGGGCCCACGGGACCGCGGGTCTCCCTCCCGCCTGGGTGTCCTCTGGTCGCGACCACCCCGGGTGCCCTCGGCCCGAACGATCAGGTGGCGATCGATCTAGGGGGAACGGTCCTGGTGGTCCGACGCCGCCCCGCGGTCGATCGGGTCGCGTCCGCCCCCCTCACCGCCGACGGACCCTTCATCCGCGCGCTGGGTGTGGCCGCCTCCCTCACCGCGATCCTCGGAGGGGTCTCCGCCGTCG
>JAUHWK010000681.1 GCA_030424555.1 bacterium
CGCCCTCTGTGACGAGCACCGTCACGTCCGCCATCTCCCGGGCGATCGTGCGGACCCCCTGCCGCAGGGCCGACCGGGATCGGAACGACACCGTCCGCCAGGTCCGCAGGACCCCGTTGCGCTGCCACACGGCAAGCCCGCCTCGAAGCCCGAGATCGACCGCCAGGATCACGTCGTCGTCGGTGTCCGACAAATTTTGTGGCCTCCGGCGTTAACAGCCCCCGTCGACCGTGTACCTTGGGGGCGGAGGACCGTGTGGACGCCACCGCCCTGTTCGAACGCATCCTGAAGGCCGTCGACGACAAGGCCTACCTGACGCCCGTGACCTCGGTCGAGCCTGGCCAGCGGGGCGCCATCGGACGAATCCGCGACGCCATGCAGGACGAGTCGCTCCCGATCGGCGAGCTCCGCAAGCGCATCCTCGCGGAGCACGAGGCGGGCCACATCGACCGCGTCCACATGCTCAGCGCCCTGCACGTCGTCGCCGCCAGCCCACGGGTCCGCGACTTCGACGAGGCCGCGCGGCTGTGCGGCGAGCAAGAGCAGGCGGCCCTGGATCTGGGCGGCCCCCACCTCGACGCCAACCTCGCCAGCGTGTCCCGTCACCGGGGTGTGCTGGCCTTCCTCGCCGGTCAGCCGATGGTGGCCCTGGACCACTTCACCGCCGCGCTCGAGCGCCAGCGCACGCCGGAGAACGTCGGCAACGTGCTCGCGACCCTGCTCAAGCTCGGCGAGCTCGAAGAGGCGGAGGCCCTGCTGGCCCAGGTCGCCCGCGCGGCCGACCCCGCGTTCCACGAAGAGCTCATCGCCCGAATCGACGACGATCCCGATCTCGCGTCCCTGCGTGACGCCAACCCCTTCTCCATGCCGTTCGACCTGTCGGAGGTGTCCTGATGTCCACACTCGCCGCACTCCTCGCCGCCCTGATGTCCCTGCTCGGACCGTCCAACGACTGCGCCGCAGCCTCGGACACCCAAGCGGCCACCTGCGCCCAGGCGGTTGAGGACTCCACCCCCGCGGAGTCCGGCAAGCAGGCCGGCCCGCGCGGTTCCTCGATCTCCAACGGCTTCTGATCGTGGGCGCGTTGCACCACGACATCCGCCGAATTCTCGGCGACCGACACGGCCCGGAGGCGCGGGAGCTGTTCCTGTCCCTGCACGGGCTGATCTCGCGGCGGGCGGCCTCTCTGGTCCGCACCCGCTACCGGGATCTGCTCGGGTCGCACGACGCCGACGAGATCGTCGCCGAGGTCCTGTTCACCTTGATGGAGGGCGCGCTCGGGCGCTTCCGCGGCCAGACCGTGGGCGAGCTCCACGCCTTCGTCCGCACGATCACCGACCGCACCACCTCGCGGCGGGTCCACCGCTTGCTGCGTGAGCGGGACACGGTCCGCGAGGCCACGATCCGCGAAGAGGCAGCATTTGCCCGCGATCCCGCCCCGTCGCCGGATCAGCACGCCGAGGTCGACGCGGTGTCCCCGCTCGATCGTGCCGACCGGGTGTACCTGGAGTCCCTCGTGCGCGCCGGAAGCAAGGCCGAGCTCGCCCGACGCCAGGATGTGTCGCGCGCCGCGGTCACCCAGCGGATCAGCCGGA
>JAUHWK010000167.1 GCA_030424555.1 bacterium
CCCGGTGAACACGGTGTCGCCCTGGACCTGGACCTCGCCGACACCCTCGGCATCGGGGGCGTCGATGCGAACGGACACGCCGGGGACCGGGGCGCCGACGGTGTCGTCGCGCACCGGGTGGAGATCGTTGACGGTCACGACCGTGCAGGCCTCCGTCAGGCCGTACCCGATCGCGACGGGGAGCCCGAGGTCTGCGAACCGACGGGCCAGGGCGGGGGGCGTGAACGCGCCGCCACAGAACAGCACGCGGAGACGCCCGCCAAAGGCGTCGTGGACGGGCTTGAGCAACCAGCGGGAGACCTTCGGCCGCGGGCGGATGGCCCCCACCCGCGCGTTGAGCCGGACCAGGCCGTCGAACAGGCGCTGGCGCTCGGGCGTCGCCTCGGCGCGCTGTGCGTCGATCGCGCGATCGAAGGCCTCGAGCACCAGCGGGACGACCGCCATCTGGGTGGGTCGATACCGGCGCATCGTGTCGAGGAGCACGCCGGGGCGAATTGCGGTCTGGTGGACCACCGTGGTGCCCGTGGCGAAGCTCGCGATGTACCCGCACATGAAGTCGATCGCGTGGTTGGACGGGAGGATCGACAGGTAGCGGTCCCCCCGCTGCCAGGAGAACGTGGCGGCGAGGGCGTCGTACTGCGCGAGGTAGGCGCGGTGGGGCATGCGGCAGGCCTTGGGCGTGCCGCCGGTGCCCGACGTGTAGATCAGGCACGCGAGGTCGTCGCGGGTGCGGGGCAGGGGCTCGACCTCGTCGTGGGTGCCGCCGTCGTACGCGAGGGCGTGGACGTGCTCGCCCAGGTCGGCGTCTCGGGCGTCGGCGAGCCAGCGCAGGTCGGGAACCCAGGGAAGCTTCGCGGCCCGCGAGGCCTCCGCGATCAGCGCCCGGACCCCGGCGTGCTGAAGCAGGGTCGCCTGCTCCTCGGGGGTCAAGCGGGGGTCGAGCGGGACGATCACAGCCCCGCGCCAGAGGATCGCGGTGGCGGCCAACAGCCAGCGCGTGCCGTTGCCCATCACGATGCCGACGCGATCGTCTGGTCCGATCCCCTCGGAGGCCAGGTGTCCTGCGAGACGGCGGGCGGCTGCGCCGAAGTCGGCGTACCGCAGGCGCGCGATCTCCCGGTCGCGGGTGGCCTCGATGGTGGCCAGGTCGGACGGGTAGGTGACGAAGGCGTCGTCGAGCAGGGAGCCCAGGCTGGCGTGGCGGGCGGCGTGGATCACAAGCGCTCCCCGACCACCCGCGCGATGCTGGCGACCGTGCGGACGTCTTGCAGCTCGTAGTCGGGGATCTCGATGTCGAACCGGTCCTCGAGGGCGGTCAGCAGATCCATCGCCTGCAGGCTGTCGATGCCCAGCGCGTCGTACAGGTCGTCCCCGGGCTGCAGGGTGGCGCCCGCGGGGCCGAAGCGCTCGGCGGCGAGGGTGAGGATGGTGCGGACGAGGGCGTCGTGGTCGGGCATGGGGTCGGTCGCTCAGGGCAGGTAGGGCCGCACGTCGTCGGAGGTGACGAAGCGCGCGAGCGCGTCCTCGACCACCGGCGAGCGGATGCAGGTCAGGAAGGTCTGGATCTCGTCGTCGAGCCGTGCGCGGGGGAGCGGCCGGGCGAAGCGCTTGGCGGCTGCCACCGTGGCGGGATCGAAGCGGGCGGCCTGGCGGGCGGCGCGGCGGGCGGCGTCGACGTGCTTGCCCGGGGCCGTGAGCTGGCCCACGATGCCCAGGGCGTGGGCGCGCTTGGCGTTGAGGCTCCGGCCGGTGAGCAGCAGGTCGCTCACGACCGCGGTGCCCACCTCTCGCTCCAGCCGAGGCACCCCCCCGAACCCGGGGACCAGCCCGAGGCGCAGCTCGGGGAAGGCGAACCGGGCCGTGCGATCGGCCACCCGGACGTCGGTGGCGAGGGCGAGCTCGAAGCCGCCGCCGAACACCACGCCGTGCAGGGCGCCGACCACGACGACCGGGGCGGTGTCGAGCCCGTCCATCACGGCGTGGATACGGCGCAGGAACCGCTCGACCTCGCGCACGACGAGGGGCATCACCAGGGCCCGACGGCCTGCGCGGGCGGCGTCCCCGAGCAGGGCCCGGGCGGTGCGGAGGGTGTCCTCCGACAGGTGGGTGAGGAGCGCCCCCAGGGTTCGTCGCACGGTGGCGTGTCGGATCCCCTGGATGCCCTCGTACAGCTCGCGCAGGTCGGCCCCGGCACAGAAGCCCGCGGGCCGGTCGCTGTACAGCAGGACGGCGCGGGCCCCGGTGGTGCCGTCGTGGAGCGCGGTGACCAGCTGCTCCAGCTCCCGCAGGGTGGTCGTGCCGATCTCGTTGGCGGGGGCGCGGTGGAGGCGGACCTCCAGCACGTCGTCGACGACGGTCCAGCTCAGCGCGACCCCGTGAAACACCTTCATCGCGCGTACATCTCCTGGATCGCCACCGCGTGGTGGGCGGCGATCGCGTGGCGGCGAAGCTTGCCGTTGGCGGTGAGCAGTCCGTCCGCGTCGGTGAGGGGCTCGGGCTCGACGTGCCAGGCGCGGACGCGCTTGTAGTGGGGTTGGGTCTCGTTGACGGCGGCGATCCGGGCGGCGAGCGACCCCTCGTCCACCGGCCCGAAGAACAGGGCCCCCAACGACTCCCGCCCTTGACCGAGCACGACGATGTGGGCGGCCTCGGGGACGGCGCTTCCCAGGGCGTGCTCCACGGCCTCCGGCACGACGTTGTGGCCGCTGGTGAGCACGACGACGTGCTTGGCGCGGCCGTGGACCGTGATCCGGCCCGTCCGGTCGACGTCGGCGAGGTCGCCGGTGCGGAACCAGTCGTCCTCGGTGAACGCGTCCTCGGTGGCCTCGGGCCGCTGGTGGTAGCCGGCGAAGATGTGGCGGCCGCGGGCTTGGAGCTCTCCGTCGGGCGACACCCGGACCTCGCAGCCGTCGATCGCGAACCCCACCGTGCCGACGCGGGTCTGGTCTGGCCGATCCATGCTGAGGATCGCGGTGGTCTCGGTCAGGCCGTACACCTGGTACACGGGGACGCCGATCGCCTCGAACCACCGGGCGGTGTCCTCGGGCAGGGGGGCGGAGCCGCAGATCAGGAAGCGGAGGTTGGGACCGAGCTTGCGGCGGATCCCACGAAACACGATGCGATCGGCCGCCACCCGGGCAACCCGCTCGCGGATCCGGAGGGACTCGCCGTCCCGGCGTCGCTGGGTGGCGAGCAGACCGGTCTCGTACAAGCCGCCGATCACGCCCTTGCCCCGGGTGAGGGTGTCGTGCGCGCCGCGGTGGACCCGCTCCAGCAGCAGGGGCACGTTGAGGCACCAGTGGGGCGCGGCCTCGGCGAAGTCGTCGAGCAGGCGGTCGAGATCGGTGTTGAGCCACAGGGGGGTGCCGCGCCACAGGGCGGTCCACAGCACGATCCGCGAGCCCATGAACCCGAACGGAAGGTAGTGCAGCGCCCGGTCGTCCTCGGGCGGTCCGCCCATCAACTCGGCCAGCGCGTTCGAGGTGACGGGGAGCATCGCGTCGACGTTGTCGACGGTGATCAGGGCGGCCTTGGGCTGACCGGAGGTCCCCGACGTGTAGCAGAAGGTCGCCACATCGGTGGGGTCGAGCGGGGCGGCCGCGTCGCCGATGGCCGCGCCGTCCTGGAGTAGGGTGCCCCAGGTGTCCATCGGGACGCGCACGCCGGCCTCGCGCAGCGGCACCATGCGCTCGGCGAGGTCGACCAGGACCAGGCTCGCTCCGCTGTCCTCGATGCAGAACGCGAGCTCGGACGGCTGGGCGCGTGGGTACAGCGGGACGGGGACGAGGCCCTCGGCGAGCAGGGCGAGATCGGTCGCGACCCAGGCGATGCTGTTGGCGCCCACGACGGCGACCCGGTCTCCGCGCTCCAGGCCGCGGGCGCGCAGGCCGCGGCGCAGGCCGCACACCCGGGCGAGCAGGCCGGGTCCGTCCACCGCGAGCGGGCCGTACGGGGTGAGCTCGGTGAGGACGGGCTGGCGGCGGGCGCGCAGGCTGTCGAGGATGGTGGCGACGAAGGTCATGCAGCCTCCGGGGCGCCGTGGCGCGCCACCAGCTCGGTGAGCCGGTCGGGGAGGGGGGGAAGGTGGTGCCAGACCCCGGCGTCCCCCATGCCCTCGGGCAGCGGGAAGCCAGGGAGGCGACCCCGGACGTGGCGGGCGAGGCGACGTCCCATTGATCCCATCTCGGCGAGGTTGCGCACGACGGTCCTCTCGATGCCGTCGACGAGGTCGTCCCGACCGGCCGCGATCTCGAGTGCCTCGTAGGTGGCGGGGCCCAGATCCGGATCGGTGGTCTCGACCGCGAGCTCCGGTGTGCCCCGGTCGACCATCAGGTTGCGGATGCGCTCGTCCATCGTCACCCCCACGCTGCGCACGCCCGCCGGCATGCAGGTCACGATGCCGTGGTAGCGGCTCGACACCATCCAGGTGGCCTGGCGGATCGCGGCGACGAGGTCGAACATGTCGATGCGGTCGCTGACGAGCACGCCGGGATCGAGGTCGGACAGACGTCCGGCGAGGCCCTCGCAGGCGGTGCGGTCGAGCTGCTCCATGCCGACGATCGCGACGTGGGCATCGTGCTGGCGGGCGAACCGGCGGACGGCCCAGGCGAGGCCGTCCAGGTAGCGTTGCGGGGCGCGCGCGACGTCGGGGCCGTGGTGGTGGAAGTACACGCTGCGGTAGTGCGCCTCGCGGTGCATGCCGAGCAGGTGGTGTTGGGCGGCCTTGCCGAGATCGGGGCGCACGGGCCACCAGAACGCGTGGATCGGGCAGACGACGAGGACCGGACGGGCACCGTCCCAGCCGTGTGCCTCGAGCACCGCGCGTCCGACGGCGTCGGGGGAAGGGTCGAAGGTCCAGGCGGTGTCGGTCCCCCCCTCCGTGGGCAGGCCGAGCTTGCCCAGCACCTCCCGGCTCTGCTCGTTGCGGCACACGAGCCAGGCGCCCTGGGTGTGGCGGGCGACCATCGCCTCCAGGGCGGGACTCATCGCCCCGGCCTCGCCGCCGTACGCGATCGCGAGGCGATCGGTGGCGGTCGCCAGGCCGAGCGCTTGGACCATGAACGTGGACAGGGCGTCGGCGAACCGGCTCTTGAACATCGAGCCCTCGCACGCGACCACGCCGTGGTGGCGGCGCACCTGCTGGTGGAGGAACGCCGGGAACACGACGGGCATCTGCACCTGGTGGGCGGTGCGAAAGTAGCCGCGCGTGTTGTCGAGATCGTGCGTGAGCATGGTGATCTCGAGGTTGCGTCGTCCGAGCACGTGTCGGAACTGGTCGATCATCGCGTCGACCCGGACGTCGGCCCCGGTGTTGCGGGTGCCGGCGTACCCCGCGAACAGCAGCCGAAGCGGCCCGCCGGGGCGCCAGCCGTCGTCCGGCCAGGTGGCGCGGGCGCGCTCGATGCTCGCGGTGGCGGCCAGCATCAGTGCCCGATCCGGATCGGTGGCGGCGGCGAGCTGGTCGCTGGCCTTGCGCAGACCGGTGGCCATCGCGGGCGGGGCGACGTCTTCGATCCAGCGCATCAGGCCCACGTCGGACCTCCCGGATCCTGGAACGAGGGGGGCAGCGGGACGTGGGGGTAGCGGAACCCCTGGGCCTTGCTCCAGGCGTACAGCGGACCGCAGTACGACGGGAAGGGGGCTGGGGCCTCGCCCACGGCCTCGACCGCGCGCGTGTTGTCGAACACGGTGTCGTACACGACGTAGGGCCAGAACACCTTGAGCAGGGCGCCGATGCCTGCCACCATGGTGCCGCGGGGGGCCCGGTTCATCGCGCGGACGGTCCAGTCGAACCCCGTGCCGAGCCGGGGGGCGAACCGTGCCGTCCTTCCGGTCTCGGCGACGAGGGCGTCCGCGATCTCCCGGGCCGTGTGGGACTGCTGTCCCGACGACAGGTGGAAGATCTCGTGGGGGGGCTGGGCCATCGTGTGCAGGCGGGCGATCGCTGTCCCCACCCACCGCGCGTCGACGATGTCGAGCCGGGTGTTCGGGTCGAGGGGGATCGCGGGCAGGTCGGCGATGGCGCAGAAGGCGCGGACCATGTCGAACTGTGTGGTCTGGGGAAACAGGGGATCGCCCATCACGATGCTCGGGCGCAGGAACACCTTGGAGACGTCGGGCAGCAGCTCGCGCACCATGTGCTCGCAGAACTTCTTGGTCCGGCCGTAGGGGTCGTAGTCGGACCGGTCCCAGTCGATGGCCGTGTCCTCTGCGACGTCCTCGGCGTCCCGCATGCCCGCCACCGCCACGGTCGACACGTGGGTGAACCGCGCGAGGCCGCCGTGGTCGTGCAGGAAGCGGGCGAGTCGAATCACCGACAAGGTGCCGCGGAGGTTGGTGTTCAGGCAGGCCTTGGACGACTTGCGGTTGAGGCTGGCCGCGATGTGCAGCACGCTCGTGACCCGTCCGGCGAGGGCCTGACGGGCCGCGTCGTCCAGGCCGAGGTCCGGGGCGTGCAGGTCGCCGGGAAGCAGGACCACCCGGGTCAGCGCGTCGGCGAAGGCCTCGGGGGACAGGTGCAGCTGCCAGGAGCGCCACAGCTTGTCGACGAACCCGGCGCGGTCGGTGCTCCGGGTGAGCAGCACGAGCTCGGCGTCGGTCTCGTCGAGCAGGCGGGTGCAGGCGTAGCTGCCGAGGAAGCCGGTGCCTCCGGTGACGAGGATCACGGACATCAGGCCACTCCGCGGGCGAGGGGGTGTTCGGTCGCGCCCAGGACCAGGGGGGGACGGGACGGCGGATCCGTCGGGACGCGCTCGCCGCGCAGGATGGGGAACGCCCACCGCGCGATCCCCGGGTACTGCACGTCGATCCAGTACCGTCGCCAACACAGGCTGGTCACGTCGTCGTGGAAGGGATCGCTGGAGGCCAGGCGGTCGGCTTCGGCCCGGATGTGGTCCGTGCGGAACGTCCAGTGGTGGTCGTGGATGAACGGGCGGTAGAGATCGAGCATGCGGCGCAGGCGTCCCATGTCGCGCCGGGTCCGGGCGAGGCGGCGTCGGGCCGTGGAGAGCGGTCCGGTGGCGGCCGATGGGAGGCGGTCGGACAGGGTGCCGAGGCCCCGGTGCAGCCCGTCGACCCACCGCTCCACCCGGTCGGGGTGGACGGTCGGGAGGGCCTCGTGGCGGCGCGGGACGACGTCGATGTGGGCGCTCAGGCGGGAGAAGAGATCGTCGTCGCCGGTGCCGTCGCGGCCGTGGCGGCGTCGTGCGAGGGCGGTGAGCTCGACGATGCGGGCGAACGAGGCGGGGTTCACGTCGCCGGAGGCCAGGTGGTACACGGGCGCGTGCCGTCCCTCCAACAGGGCGGCGAGCGCGGCGGTGGTCCAGCGGGCGACCGCGTCCACGGGGATGATGTCGAACGTGTGCTCGGCGGTGGACGGCAGCGCCCGGAAGGCGGTGCCGCAGTACCAGAGGATCGGCCCGGAGGTGTTCAGGCCGTCGTTCCACCCTGGGAACGGGAACGTGCGCGCGCACTCGACCACGCTGGGCCGTACCACCGTGAGATCGAGGGGCCGGGTGGCGAGCACGTGCTCCGCGACGCCCTTGGTGAGCGTGTAGATGTTGGGCCAGCCCAGGCGCTCAGCGAGGTCGGCCGCGGCCTCGGTGCGGGCCTTGGGCGTGGGGTGGGACCGCAGCAGGTCGTGCAGCGCTGCGTGGGTGGCGACGGGGTCGAACCGAACCCCCGACGGCGCCAGGCCAGGGACGAGCGCCTCGGCGATCTCGCCGTCGCGCCGACCGGCCACGTAGGCGGTCGAGACGTGGAGCATTCGGGGGGTCGGCAGGGCCTCGGCCAGGGTGGCGACCTCCAGCGCGCCGTCGACGTTGGCGGGGACGGCCTTGGCGGGATCGGGGTGGAAGTCGGTCAGTCCGGCGATGTGGACGACCGCATCCGCGCGACGGGCGAGGTCGTGCCAGGTGGCGTCGTCGAGTCCGAGGCGGGGGCGTGAGACGTCGGCGTCGAGCACGTCCAAGCGCGCGTCGAGGAAGGCGGCCAGGTGGGCCCCGTGGGCATCGCGCAGCGGGCGGAACGCCGGCGAGGTGTCGATCATCGCCGCGACGCGGGCGCGCGCATCCAGGCCGGGCCGACCGCGCACGAGCAACGTGATCCGGCCGACGTCGGGGGCGTGGGTGAGGACGAGCGACAGCCACACCCCGCCGAGGAACCCGGTGGCGCCGGTGACGACCAGGTGCTGTCCCGCCAGGGTGTCGGCGATGGGGGACGGGGAGC
>JAUHWK010000168.1 GCA_030424555.1 bacterium
TGAGGCGTCCGACCTCGGTTCTGGTCGCGAGCTGTCACGGTCCGAACAGGTTGCGTCACCGAGGTGGCCGCCAACCTACCGACCGGTAAGTAGCGGCGGCGTGCGGTAGGGTCGGAGGTCGTCCCGTGAACGACATCGACATCCGGGTTCGAATCCTCGACGAGGCCACGCGGCTGTTTGGCCGACGCGGCTACGGGTCTACCTCGGTGCGAGAGCTTGCCGAGGCGGCCGGCGTCACCAAGCCCACGCTGTACTACTGGTTCCAGAGCAAGGAAGGCCTGTTCGTGGCCGCCGTCGAGCGCCAGCTCGAGACGCTGCGCTCGCTGGTCCACGACGTGATGGAGCTGCCCGCCGACGCCCGGGAGCGCCTGGAGGCGTTCTGCGCCCGCTACGTGGACGACGGCGCGGCCGATCCCGACGGCGTGCGCCTGCTCGTCGCGGTGGAGGGCCCCCGTGAGGACGGCCGGCCCGAGATCGACCTGCTCCAGATCCACACCGAGAGCTTGTGTGCGATCCAGCGCTTGCTCGCAGACGGGGTGGAGCAGGGCCTGGTTCGGCGCGACGTCGACCCGACGGTCGCGAGCCTGGCGCTGCTGGGCATCCTCAACACGCACATCATGGCCGTGCTCCACGGCCTCACGCTTCCGGAAGATCTCCCGAAGCGCCTGACCCGCCTCTTCTTCCACGGGGTGTCCTCGTGATCCGCACGCTGTCCGTCCGTCCGTTCGTGGGGGGCCTGCTGGCCCTGTCCATGCTGTCCCTGTCCGCCTGCGGCACCGCCGGTGCCGAGCAGAAGGCCATGATCGAGGCCGCGATGGCCGTCGCGCCCGAAGAGGCCACCCGGGTGAAGGTCGCGGTGGTCCAGCCGTCGCGGGCCCACCTGGTGCTGGAGCTTCCGGGGGAGATCGCCGGCAACGAGGATGCGGTCCTCGCGGCAGGCGAGGGCGGACTGGTGGAGCGCATCCTGGTCAAGGAGGGTGACGAGGTCCGCAAGGGCGATCGCCTGGTCGAGCTCGACCGCGATGTCCTGGTGGCCCAGCTGGCCCAGGCGGAGGCGCAGCACGCCCAGGCCGAGGCCGAGCTGGCGCGGTTGGGCAAGCTCGGGGATCTGGCCTCGGAGCAGCGCCTGCTGGACGCCCGAACCCAGGTCGCCACCGCGGCGGCCAACGAGAAGATGCTGTCGGTGCGGGTGAGCCGCGCCACGGTGCGCGCCCCGTTCTCCGGGGTCGTCGGGGCGCTGGCGGTGCAGGTGGGCGAGTACGTCCAGCCGGGCAGCCCGGTGCTGCGGCTCGTCCAGCTGCAGCCGGTGAAGGTCGACCTGCCGGTGTCCGATCGCGACGTGGTCGTGCTGAAGAAGGGCATGCCCGCGCGTGTCCGCACCGGAGCCAGCCCGCGCATCGTCGAGGGCACGGTCGCGCACGTCAGCCCCGTGGCCGACGTCAACACCCGGAGCTTCCTGGTCGAGGTCACCGTCGCCAACAAGGACAACCGCCTGCTCCCCGGCATGATCGCGCGGGTCGAGGTCGACCGTGACCTGGGCGAGGATCGCCTGGTGATCCCGCAGGACTGGCTGGTCACCCGCCTCGATCAGTACGGCGTGTTCGTCGTCGAGGACGGCCTGGCCCGCTGGCGCGTGGTCACCCTCGACGAGATCGTCGGAGACCGCGTCGTCGTGGGGGACGGCCTGGAGGCCGGAGACAAGGTCATCCTCACCGGCCAACACGGCCTGGTCGACGGCGACGCCGTGCGTGTCGCCCGCGAAGGGGTCTGCTGTGACAACGGCCGTCCCGTGTTCGACCAGACCACCGCTGCCAATCGCTGAGCCTCGAGGCCTGCCGTGATCCGCTTTCTCGTCCATCACGCCACGACCGTGTTCCTTGCGGTCGCCTGCGTGATCGTGTTCGGCGCGTCCAGCTACTTGTCGCTGCCGCGTGAGTCCCAGCCCGACATCGACATCCCCGTCGTGGTCGTCACCACCCCGTATGTGGGGGCGTCGCCCGAGGATCTCGAGGGGCTGGTCACCATCCCGCTCGAGAACGAGCTCGCGTCGCTGACCGACGTCAAGACCATGAAGTCGTCGAGCGCGGAGGGGATCAGCGTGATCTCCATCGAGTTCGAGCCCGAGGTCGACATCGACAGCGCGCTGCAGAAGGTGCGCGATCGGGTCAGCCGCGCGCGATCGGATCTGCCCAGCGACGTCGAAGAGCCCACCGTCAGTGAGATCAGCTTCTCGGACATCCCGATCCTGCTGGTGAACCTGTCGGGCGAGAACGCCGACGAGCAGCGCCTCAAGGCGATCGCCGAGGACCTCGAGGACCGGATCAAGCGCATCCCCGGCGTGCTGGAGGCCGAGGTCACCGGGGGCCGCGAGCGGGAGATCCACGTCGACGTGGACCCGGCCCGCCTGTCGTTCTACGCGCTCGCGATGCACGACGTCACCGATGCGATCGCAGCAGAGAACGTCAACATTCCCGGTGGAGAGGTCACGAGTGGCCGCGCCACCTTCCTGCTCCGCACGCCTGGCGAGTTCACAGCTCCCTCTCAGGTGGAGCGGGTCGCGGTCAAGCGGGTGGGGGACCGGCCGGTGTTCGTCCGCGACCTCGCCACGGTCCGCGATACGTTCGAGGATCGCAAGACCTACAGCCGCACCGATGCCCAGCCCAGCGTCACCGTGTCCGTCAAGAAGCGCAGCGGGGCCAACATCCTTGCGGTCGCAGAGGCGGTCAAGGCGCTGGTCGACGAGCAGGCCGTCGATTGGCCTGCGGGCGTCACCTACCGAATCACCGGCGACCAGTCGTCGAACATCGAAGACATGGTCATCGAGCTGCAGAACAACATCATCACCGCGCTGATCCTGGTGGTGGGCGTGTTGCTGCTGTTCATGGGCGTCCGCAACAGCTTGTTCGTCGGGCTGGCGATCCCGCTGTCGATGCTGCTGAGCTTCCTGGTGCTCGACGGGCTCGGGTTCACGCTCAACATGGTCGTGCTGTTCAGCCTGATCCTCGCGCTGGGCATGCTGGTCGACAACGGCATCGTCGTCGTCGAGAACATCTACCGCCACGTCGAGATGGGCAAGGACCTGATCACGGCCTCGATCGACGGCACGGAGGAGGTGGCGATCGCCGTCCTCGCCTCCACGGCGACCACGATCGCGGCGTTCTTCCCGCTGGTGTTCTGGACCGGGATCATGGGCCAGTTCATGGGCTACCTGCCCAAGACCGTGATCATCGTGCTCACCAGCAGCTACGTGGTCGCGATCGGCGTGCTGCCCGTGTTCACCAGCAAGCTGATGGCCGTGCCCTCCAAGGCCGCCGATGGCCACGACCCCGAAGAAGACAGCACGCCCCTGGATCCGGCCACGCTCGGGCCCGTGATGCGGCGCTACCACGACGTCCTGGCCTGGGCGATCCGGCACCGGTTCCTCACCCTGTTCACCGGGGTGGCGGTGCTCGTGCTGTCCGTCGGGGCCTACAGCCAGCTCAGCCACGGCGTGGAGTTCTTCACCGCCACCGAGCCGGACCGGGCCACGGTGAGCGTGCGCATGCCCGAGGGTGCGGACCTCGAGTCGACCGACCGGGTGGTGCGGGCGATCGAGCGCGTGCTGGCAGGGCAGGAGAACATCGAGACCTTCGTCGCGGAGGTCGGCGTGGCCGGCGGCGGCAATGCGCTGGCGGGTTCGAGCGAGCAGGCCAACGCGGCCCGGCTCACCCTGGACTTCCTCCCCGCACCCGACAAGGCCGATCCGGGCGACACGCTGCGGGTCGAGCCGTCCTCGTTCACCATCGTCAAGCTGCGCGCTGCGTTCGCCCAGATCCCTGGCGCCGAGGTCACGGTGGAGCCCGAGGACATGGGGCCGCCGGTGGGCGATCCGATCGCGGTCGAGGTGAGCGGCGACGACTTCCACGCGGTGGGTGTGGCCGCCAACGCCTTGCTGCGGGAGCTCGCGCAGATCGAGGGCGTGACCGACCTCACCACCGACTACCGCGTGGGCCGTCCCGAGATGCGCCTGCGGGTGGATCGCGGCGCGGCCAAGCGGGTGGGGGTGAGCACCCAGGCCATCGGCGGCGCGCTGCGCACGGCGGTGGCCGGCACCGAGGCCAGCGTGATGCGCGAGGGCGAGGACGAGCACGACATCGTCGTCCAGCTCGACCCGCGCTTCCGTCAGGACATCCAGCAGATCCTCACCCTGCGGGTTCCCGGCCGGAGTGACACCAGCCCGGACACCTACCCGGTGCCGATCTCCTCGGTCGCCGACTACGAGATCGCGGGCGGCGCGGGCACGATCAAGCACGTCGACCAGGACCTGGTCGTCACGATCGCGGGCGACGTCACCAACAAGGACGAGGAGGCGAACATCCGCCAGGCCGTCGGCGACTTCCTCGAGACCTGGGACGCGCCGCCGGGCATCAAGACCCGCCTTGCCGGCGCCCAAGAGGAGCAGGAGGCTGCGGTCGCCTTCCTCGGCTGGGCGTTCGGGCTGGCGGTCGCACTCATCCTGCTCGTGCTGGTCGCCCAGTTCGACAGCCTGGTCATGCCGGGAATCATCCTGTTCACCGTGGTGTTGTCGCTGGTGGGCGTCCTGTGGGGCCTGATCATCACCGCCACCCCGTTCGGAATCATGATGACGGGCATCGGCGTGATCAGCCTGGCGGGCATCGTCGTCAACAACGCGATCGTGCTGTTGGACTACGTCGCGCAGCTCCGGGATCGCGGCTTGAGTGTGGGCGACGCCCTGCTCCGGGCCGGCGTCACGCGGTTCCGGCCCGTGATGCTCACCGCCGCCACCACCGGCCTCGGCCTCATCCCGATGGCGGTGGGGCTCAGCATCGACTTCGCCGGACTCAAGGTCATCCTCGGCAGCAGCTCCGCGCAGTTCTGGGGCCCGATGGCGATCGCGGTCATCTTCGGCCTGTCGTTCGCGACCGTGCTCACGCTGCTGATGGTGCCGACGATGTACGCGATCGTCGAGGACATCCGCGGCCGGATCACCCGGGCGCCCCGCCCGACCTTGGCCCCCACGGGTGCCGCCCTGCTGGCGCTCGGTGTGGGACTCGGGGGCCTGCTGGTGGCGACGGATGCCCACGCGGTGACGCTCGACGAGGCGATCGCTTCGGCGGAGCGGGAGAACATCCAGCTCCAGCTCGCCAAGGAGCAGACGATCCAGGCCAAGACGTTCAAGTGGCAGGCACTGAGCGCGATCATGCCGCGCGTGACGTTCGAGGCCACCCACGTGATCAACCAGGACGAGTTTGCGCTCGACTTTGCAGACTCGTTCGACGGCCTGTTCGAGGCGCCGGACATCGACACGTCCAACCTGCCGCCGGCCTTCGCGGACATCGTCGACGACTTCGCGAGCCAGTTCCAGATCGACCCGCCGGACACCGAGCCCACCATCGTGCAGCCCAAGTCGGCGTGGTCGGGCAACGTCACCCTGTACCAGCCGCTGTTCAGCGGCACGGCGTTCCCCACCCACAAGGGGGCGGTCCAGCAGTACAAGGCCGCGCTCGCGCAGGAGGCCCGGGTCCGTCAGCAGATCAAAGGGGCGGTCGCGCAGGTGTTCTATGGCCTCGCCACGGCGCGCCAGGCGGTGACGGTCACCGAGCAGGCGGTGGAGATCGCGCGGCACCAGCTGGATCTGGCCACCCGCCAGGTCGCGGCCGGGATGGAGGATCGCCGGGCGGTCCTGCAGGCCGAGCTCGCGCTCAGCCGTGCGCAGCGCGACGTCCTCCAGACGCAGGAGCAGCTGGTTCAGGCCCAGGAGCAGTTCTCCCGGGTCGTCGGGTTGCCGCGCGACGTCGAGCTCACCCTGCCTGCGCCCATGCCCTTGCCTGACTCGATCGAGGTCGCCCTGGAGAAGTCGGCGGTTCGCCCCGACATCCAGGCGGCGCAGTGGCAGGCCAAGAGCGCGCGCAACGAGCGGACGGCCCGCGACCTCGAGTGGCTGCCGTCGGCCGACTTCTCGTTCTCCGAGATCTACAACCAGGTCCCCGGCTTCGTCGACGAGAACTTCCAGTGGCGCATCGCGTTCAACTTCAACTGGACCCTGTGGGACGGAGGCATGCGCATCGCGCGCAGCCGTCAGCTCGCCAGCCAGGTTCGGGTCGCCCAGCTGCAGGTCAAGGACCTCACGCAGCAGGCTGAGGAGGAGGTCCGCACCGCCTGGCAGGCCCTGAGCCGCAGCGCCGAGGCGCTCGCCGCGGTCGAGGCGGAGGTCGCCCTGGCCACCGAGAGCCTGACCCTCGCGGAGCGCAGCTACGAAGCGGGCGCCGCCACCTGGCTCGACGTCGAGTCCGCCCGGTTGTCGCTGGACAGCGCCCGCCTCGCCCTGCTGCAGGAGCGGATGAACCGCGATCTCGCGGTGATGAACGTGTCCGTCGCGTCAGGCGATCTGTAGGTCGTTCGCCGCCGACGGGGGGGACGCGCGGTCGCGGTCCCCGCTGGCTTCCCGCGCTGTGTGCGTGGAGCACGGGATGGCCCATGGCGGGCGGCCGCGTGGCGTGCGATGACACGGCCCGCCGGCTCGCCCGTGGTCTGGGCGCGCCATCCAAGGAGGCACCATGTCGCAGGACCAGCACGAAGGCTACGATCTCCACGCCCCGGAGCTGACCGAGGAGGAGACCCTCCGTCACTCCACGGCCCACCTGCTCGCGTCCGCGGTCGCCCAGCTCTACCCGGGCACCCAGTTCGCGATCGGTCCGCACATCGACCACGGCTTCTACTACGACATGGACACGCCCGAGCCGATCTCGGAGGCGGACCTGCCGCGCATCGAGCAGACGATGCGCAAGATCGCCAAGGGCAACCACAAGTTCGAGCACGCCACCAAGACCCGTGAGGAGGCCCTCGCCTGGGCCGACGCCGAGAACCAGCCCTACAAGCGGGAGCTGATCGAGGGCTTCACCACGGACACGATCGGGTTCTACACGCACGGTGAGTTCACCGACATGTGTGCCGGTCCCCACGTGCGGTACAGCAAGAAGCTCAAGCACTTCAAGCTGACGCGGGTCGCGGGTGCGTACTGGCGCGGCGACGAGAAGCGGCCGATGCTGACGCGCGTGTACGGGGTGGCCTTCGCGACGAAGGAGGCGCTCGACAAGCACCTGCACTTCCTCGAGGAGGCCAAGAAGCGCGACCACCGTCGCCTCGGCCAGCAGCTCGACCTGTTCATGTTCCACGAGTACGCGCCCGGCGCCCCGTTCTGGCTGCCCAACGGCGAGCACCTGTACACGTCGCTGTCGGAGCGCATGCGCCGCAAGCTCGCGGGCAGCGGGTACGACGTCGTCAAGACCCCCCTCATCTTCGACAAGACGCTGTTCGAGACGAGTGGCCACTGGGAGCACTACCGCGACGACATGTTCCACTTCGCCGAGCAGCACCACGGCGAGA
This sequence comes from bacterium, assembly GCA_030424555.1. GTDB lineage: Bacteria > Myxococcota_A > UBA796 > UBA796 > JAUHWK01. The sequence continues at coordinate 7,387 of JAUHWK010000168.1, forward strand.
AGGGGGAGCACCAGCACGAGCACCCGGAGAACGTGCGCGAGTACGGCGTCAAGCCGATGAACTGCCCGTCGCACATGCTGATCTTCGGCAGCCGCAAGCGCAGCTACCGGGAGCTCCCGATCCGCATCCACGACCAGGGTGTGCTGCACCGCAACGAGCGGTCCGGTGCGCTCGGTGGCCTGACCCGCGTGCGCCAGTTCTGTCAGGACGACGGCCACATCTTCTGCATGGAAGACCAGATCGCGGACGAGGTCCACCGCCTGCTGGAGATGATCGACGAGGTGTACTCGGCGTTCGGGCTCAAGATCGAGCTGATGCTGTCCACCCGTCCCGAGGACAAGCTCGGCGACGATGCCCTGTGGGACCGGGCCGAGGGGGCGCTGCGCGAGGCGCTGGACCGCACCGGCAAGCCGTACGGCCTCAAGGAGGGCGACGGCGCCTTTTACGGTCCGAAGATCGACTTCCAGGCGCTGGACGCGCTGGAGCGCCGCCACCAGTGCGCCACCATCCAACTGGACTACCAGCTTCCGATCCGGTTCGACCTGTCCTACGTCGGCTCCGACAACCAGCCCCACCGTCCCGTCGTCATCCACCGGGCGGTGTTCGGCAGCTTCGAGCGCTTCATCGCCATCCTGATCGAGCACTTCGGCGGCGCGTTCCCGGTGTGGCTCGCCCCCGAGCAGGTCCGCGTGATGACCGTGTCCGAGAAGTCCGAAGACTGGGGTGGGCAGGTCCAGGCGCGTCTGACGGCCGCAGGCATCCGGTCCACGTTCGACGACGCCGACGACAAGATCGGGTTCAAGATCCGGGTCTGCCACGACAAGAAGGTCCCGTACAT
>JAUHWK010000169.1 GCA_030424555.1 bacterium
CGTACGCACGCGCCTCGTACGACGCGGCCGCCACCACACCCCGGCCATCGGGAGGCCCGCCCACCACCACGGGCCGTCCGCGCAGCGACGGGTCGTCCCGCTGCTCCACGGACGCGAAGAACGCATCCATGTCGACGTGTACGATGCGTCGCATGACGCCTCCGACGCCGTCCCTTCACCCGTCCGGGCTCACGACGCCGCGAAGCGGTCAGGGGCTGTCCCCGCCCAACACCGTGGGACGGTACGGCCGGGTGGACACCACGCCGCGCCCCTGCTCGACGCGCACCACCCGATCCACCGGCACCGGGCTCACGGTCTCGGTGTCCCCGCCTGGCCAGTCCACCTCGACCCGCGAGATCGACGTCGCCGTCCCCAGGCCGATCGCCACCCGCAAGCTGTTGCCGCCGAACGAGCCGCCGTGGGACACCGTGTGGTGCAGGGTGCGCTCGGGGGTCACCACCCGCACCCGGGCCCCGATCGCGTCGCGGTTGGCCTGCACGCCCACCAGCTCTAAGGTCACCGAGGACGCGCCCACGTGGGGGTTTCGGAACAGCACGTTGGGGAAGCTGTCGCCCGGGTAGAAGCCCCCCATCTCCGCGACCAGGTCCTGATCTCCGTCCTCGTCGAGGTCGGCGAACGCGATGCCGTGGCCCTTCTGCAGGTGACCGACGTGCGCGCCGACCGTCACGTCGACGAAGCCCGTCCCGTCCACGTTGCGCAGCATGGTGTTGGGCTCCAGGGCCTCGAACCCCGGCGCGCCGTTTCCGAGGAACACATCGGGGTATCCGTCCGCATCCAGATCGCCGTGGGACGCCCCCATCACGGCGTGGATGCGGTCGAGGGAGAACGCCGCCGTGGCGTCGGTGAACACGCCGTCCTCGTTGAGGAACAGCCGCGCGGTCTCGGTGACGGGAGGCTCGCCACGCAGGCTGCGCAGCCACGGCACCGCACCCTGTCCCCACACCGGGGAGAACACGTCGCCGGGGAAGGCCGAGCGGGAGTAGGCCGCGACGTACAGGTCCAGATCGCCGTCCTGATCGGGATCGAAGAACCACGTGGAGAACGACACGGTCGGGGCCGCCAGCGACGGGGCGTCCACGGCCTCGAACGCGCTGCCGGTGTTGCGGAACAGCACGTTGCTGGCATCGAAGCGCGAGACGTACAGATCGGGATCGCCGTCGTCGTCCACGTCCCCGAACGCCGCCCCCTTCACGATGCCCTCGATCCCCTCGATGCCCCAGGACGCCGTCACGTCGACGAACGTGCCGTCGCCGGCGTTGCGGTACAGGCTCGATGGGTGGTCGTCGCCCGACGTCCAGCTGGCCTCGCGCCCGACGAACAGGTCGAGCCAGCCGTCCCCGTCGATGTCGGCGACCTCCACCACTTGCGAGGGGCCCACCACGTTGGCGAGGCCTGCCACCACCGCCCGATCCGTGAACCGGCCCTCCCCGTCGTTGATCAGCAAGCTGGGACGCACCGCGCCGTGGTCGCCCAGCCAGGCCCCCCGCGGCGCGATCAGGTCCACGTCGCCGTCGTTGTCGACGTCGACCGCCCTGGCGTGGAGCACGCCGGGGATCGCGATCAGCCCCGAGGCCTTGGAGGCCTCGCAGTACGTGCCGTCGCCCTTCGACAGCCACAGCGACATCGTCCCGCGTGGACCGCTCGACGAGAACACCAGGTCGAGCCGGCCATCCCCGTCCACGTCCGCCACAGACGCCGCCCCTGACAAGCTCGGCGCGCCGTCGAACGCCGAGCCGGGGCCCACGTTGTCCCACCGCGGCATCGCCGCCTCGGTCTCGAACGCAGCGGCTGGGAACCGCGCGAACGCGGGCACGGCATCGGGCCAGGTCCCCAGCGCCATGTGGGCGACGTTGAGCATCCAGTGCAGACCGATGCGATCCTGGCCGTCCTCCGCCAGCGTCCGATCCAAGACCGCCATCGCCTCCATCATCGCCGTGGGCAGCTGGTGCTCGGCCTGGGCGTCGAACGGCATGATGCACGCCGATCCGCCCGCATGGGCCGAGCAGTTCTCCACCTCTCCCTGTCGCATCCACGCCGCCGCCAGCACCTCCCGCACCCGACCACGCCAGGGTGAGTCCGCGGCCACCGCGAGCGACTCCGCGCGGGTGAGGTCTTCGATCGCCTCCGCGAGCCGCCCGAACGCGAGCCGCTGCGCGCCGCGCTCCATCAACGACGCGAGCCCGCCCGTCGAGGCCGCGACCGCGTCGGTCGACCCCAGGGCGTCCAAGGCATCCAGGCGAGCCCGGCCCTGGAGGAACGCGTCGCTGGCGACGACCCCGTCCGACCACGTCTCCAGGTCCGCCGCCATCCGAGGACCGAACCCCGCGATCGCGTCGTCCTCCACACACAGCGCGGGAATGGACGGCCCCGACACGTCCGAGTCGTGCCCGGGATCGGAGTCCGTGTGCGTCCCCGCGTCGGACTCACCGGAGTCGTCGGGCACCGGCGGATCGTCCGCCCCATCGCGCGGCGGACCGCAGGCGACGAGCAACGACAGACACAGGATGGCGCGGGTCATGGGGCGTCCCGACAGACAGCACCGGACCATGCCACATCCCCTCCCCCGAAGGGTGAAATCCCCGGCCATTCCCTGTCAAGAAGGGCACCGGGTCCACGGGGGAGGTCACGCGCCCACAGGCGGGTGTGCGGTCAGACGGACGACAGGCTCCGGACGCGATCGCGTCGCCCCCGGAGCCGACGGGCTCAGTGCGCGGCGGGCGGGGCCTTGCGCGCGGCGGCGACGGCCTCGGGCAGGCACAGGCCGTAGTCGTTGCCCCAGGACTGGCGCTCGTAGGTGATCACCGCGGCGATCTCCTCGTCGGACAGGTTGCCCTGGGCCGGCATCACGCCGTTGTACTTGGTGCCGCCGACCTCGATCTCGCCCTTGAGGCCGTGCACGACGTAGCCGGCGTGCTGCTCGCAGGAGCCCATCCACTCCTTCTGGCCGGCCAGCGGCGGGAAGCTCGGGGGCAGGCCCTGACCGTTGGCCTGGTGGCAGGTGATGCACGCCACGCCGCCGGTGCCACCGGTCTTGTAGACGGTCTCACCGAGGGCCATCAGGTGCGCCAGCTGCTCCTCGGGGCTCATCGCGGCGAGGTCGGGCTTGGGCTCCTCGGCCTTGGGCTCCTCCTTGGCGGGGGCCTCCTCGATGGCGGGCTTGGCCGGCGCATCGGCCTTGGGGGCAGGCTCGCTCCCACCACAGGCCATGGTGAGGGACAGGACGACGACGGGAAGGGCGATCAGGGACGCACGCATACAGCCTCCAAGGCGGCCGGACCGTCGGGTGCGGTGTCGGCGTCCGCCGCATATGCCGACCCCCACCGGATGATCGAGCCCCGCCACGCCGCGATGCGCCCACGATCCGCCGTTCCCGCGCAGCCCGAGGTCGACATGCGTCCCCACGCCCCCCTGTCCGCGCTCCTCGCAGCGGCCCTCTGGTCCACCCCAGCCCTGGCCCAGGAGGGCGCGCCCCGGCCCGTCACCCCCGACGACGTGTTCACGCTCGACAGCGTCCGCGGCTTGGCGGTGGACTCCCGCGGTACCCGCATCGCGTGGATCCGCAGCCGCTGGAGCGAAGAGGAGGACGGCACGGTCCGCGACCTGTGGCTGCTCGACACCCGCGCCCGCGCCACGACCCGGCTCACCTTCACCAACGGGCGCGTGTCCAGCCCCACGTTCTCGCCGTCGGGCGACGCGGTGTACGTCACGGCCCAGGACGACCACGGCAAGCGCCAGCTGTACCGGGTCTCGCCCGAGGGCGGTCCGATGGTCCCGCTCACCCGCGAGCCCGATGGCATCGCCGACTACGTGCTGGACCCGTCGGGCGCCTCCGCCTGGATCGTGGTCCACGACGAGCAGCCCGTCGACGACGACTGGGCCAGCCTGCGCGCCGCCCACCCGAGCGTCACGTACGTCGACCGGCAGCGCACCACGTCCCGGGTCGATCGCCTCGACCTCGGCACCTACCGCACCGAGACCGTGTGGGCGCCCGAGGCCTACATCGTCGAGCTGGACGTCACCCGGGACGGCCAGCGCCTCGCCGCGATCACCGCGCCGGACGTCGAGCTCGTCACCTGGGAGGGCGGCACCGAGGTGCGGGTGTTGGATCGCACGGGGGACACACCCCGCGACCTCACGCTGCAAGACACCCAGTGGCGTGACGACGCCCCCTCTCCCTACGGATGGCTGTCCAGCGTGACCTGGGCCAGCGATGGCCGCGCGCTCGCCTTCCAGGTCGACTTCGACGGCCACCCCGGCGAGGTGTACGCCGCCGAGCTCGCCGAGGGCGAGGCCGAGGTCTGGCGCCTCCCCCGCCCGCGCGAGGTCCACGTCGACCAGCCTGGGCTGCGCTGGGTCCCCGGCCGTCGTGAGCTGTGCTTTGGCGCTGCCGAGAAGGCCCGACGCCGCGTGGTGTGCCTCGACCGGGTCAAGGCCGGCTCCCACGGCCGCGACCGCACGGTGCCCGCCGGCGACGCCGTGGTCGAGGACTTCGCGTTCTCCGGAGACGGCCGGGACCTGATCGCGTACGCCGGCACCCCCGACCGCTTCCCCGAGCTGTACCGCCTGCCCGCCCGCGGCAACCTCGCCGCGCTCCCGCTCACCGACCTCAACCCCCACACCCGCGACTGGGCCCTGCCCGACCTGTCGATCGTGAAGTGGACCGCGCCCGACGGCGCCGAGGTCGAGGGCGTGCTGGAGCTCCCCGCAGGGTGGACCGAGGCCGATGGCCCCTTGCCGCTGGTCGTGTCGATCCACGGCGGGCCCACCAGCCAGTCCCGCTACCAGCGCCGGCTGCGCTACCACGGCCGCACCCTGCTCGCGTCGCAAGGCTACGCGGTGTTCCTCCCCAACTACCGAGGTTCTACCGGCTACGGCGACACCTTCCTCGTCCAGCTGATCGGACGGGAGGCCGACATCGAGGTCGCCGACATCCTGTCGGGTGTCGACCACCTGATCGAGGCCGGGATCGCCGATGCGGACCGCATGGCGGTGGGGGGCTGGAGCAACGGCGGCTTCCTCACCAACGCGATCATCACCTCGACCGACCGGTTCAAGGCCGCGATCAGCGGAGCCGGCGTCGCCGATCAGACCATGCAGTGGGCGCTCGAGGACACGCCGGGCCACGTCGTCAACTACATGCAGGGGCTCCCGTGGGAGAAGGCCGAGGCCCACGAGCACGGCAGCCCGCTGCGGCGCCTCGGCAAGGCCACCACCCCCACGCTGTTCCACGTCGGCCAGCACGACGCCCGCGTTCCCGCGGCCCACGCCCGGGCGATGTTCCGCGGTCTGGACTTCTACCTGGGGGTGCCGACCGAGCTGGTGATCTACCCGGACACCGGCCACGGCCTGCGCACCATGACCCACCAGAAGGCCCGGATGGCCTGGGATCTCGCCTGGCTGACGCGCTGGCTGTCCCCCGACAGCACGCCCCCGGTGGCCCCGGAGCCCGCGTCCGACCCCGCGCCGGAGTCGCCCGCCGAGCCCACGCCCGCCGAGGGCTGATTCGGAAAATCGTGGCCGCGGTGTAAGGCGCGACCCCACCGGGGCGTTGTACCGTCGTCGTACGACGAGGTGCCGATGTCCCGCATGACCCCCCTCCTGCTCGCCCTGCCGCTGATGCTGGCCGGCGCGGACTGCTCCCGAGGGCGCTCGCCCGATCCCGCGGGGCGCCCCGCCACGCCCACCCCGACCCGTCTGGACGTGCAGCGGCCGGCCGAGGACGGCCCGGTCATGCTGCTGCAGCTGCAAGACGGCGACGCCCCCGCGGGCCGCGCCGACCGTCCGCCCCTGGCCAGCGCCACCCCGCTGTCCGACACGCGGATCGACGCCCTGCTCGCCCGGCTCGACGACCTGCCCACCGCGCCACGCGCCGCCTTTCGCCAGCGGCCCGACTCCCGGCCGCCTCCCAAGCCCGGTGAGGCCGTCGACCTGCCGTTCCCGCCGCCCCCGTCCGACGCCGAGGCACCCGACACCCCCGACGGTCCCCTCCGCCTCACGCGGGTCACCCCCGACGACGACGTCCCCGTCCTGCCCCGGCTGACCCTGCAGTTCGACCAGCCCGCGGTCCCGCTCACCACGCAGGCCCAGGCCGCCCAGACCGTCCCCGTCACACTCGATCCGATGCCCGAGGACGCCGTGTGGCGCTGGGCGGGCACGCGCGCGTTGGTGCTCGAGCCCGTGGGCAGCCGCCTGCCGATGGCCACGACCTACACCGTGACCCTCCCCGCCGGTACCACCACGCCCACCGGCGCCACCGCCGACACGACGCAGACGTTCACCGTCCGCACGCCGCCGCTGTCGGTCGCCGCCCAGGTCCCGCAAAGCGGCCCCACCGCCCGGCAGCCCGTCGTGGCGCTCCGGTTCGACCAGGACATCGACCCCGACGCCCTGGCGGCCCACCTCGCGCTGCGGATCCCCACCGGAGACGTCCCATGGCGCCGGGCCACCTCCGCGGAGATCGAGGCCGACCCGGCCGCCCAGATGCTCGTGCGCCACAGCCGGCCCGACCGCTGGCTGGCGCTCGTTCCTGAGGCCCCCCTCCCCACGTCGACCACCGTGCAGGTGGTGGTCACCGAGGGCGCCCCCAGCGCCGAGGGCCCGCGCACCACCGCGTCCGACCAGGTCGACGCCTTCCGCACCCACGGCCCCCTCACGGTCGAAGAGGTCCAGTGCGGCTGGAACCCCCGCAACCCCTGCCGCCCCGGCCAGGCGTGGTCGGTCCGCCTGTCCAACCCCCTCGTCGCCGACCAGGACCTCGACGCCCTGATCACCGTGGACCCGCCCGTCGAGGACCTGCGGATCTCGTGGCACCACAGCCAGCTGAGCCTCGTCGGGGCCACCGAGCCCCACACGACCTACACCGTCCGGATCGACGGCGGCCTCACCGACGTGTTCGGCCAGACCATGGGCGACCCCGTCACCGACACCGTGCGCGTCGGCCCCGCCGAGCCCGCCCGCCCTGCCCTGATGGGTCCCGGCAGCGACGTCGTCGTCCCCGATCCCGCGCGCGATCCCGCCGTTCGCTTCCACACCCTCGGGATGGACGAGGTCCGCGTGCGCGTCCACCGGATGGCCGCACCCGACCTGGACGCCTGGCGCGACAGCGGGCGGCACGACTGGGGCGACACCCCCGATCTCCCTGGCACCCCCTTGGTCGACGAGACCCGTCGGGTGGACGACCCCACCCGGTGGCGGCCCGTCCAGGTCGACCTCGCCGCCCACGACGGGCCGGACGTCGCCGGCTTGCTCGTGCAGGTCGAGACCCCCCGCGGCACCCGCAAGGAGGACGTCCGGTACGCCCGCGCCTGGGTCGTCCCCACCCACATCGGCCTGGCCGGCGCCGGCGACAGCGAACACCTCGTGGTGTGGGCGACCGACCTCCGCACCGGACAGGGCGTCGCGGACGCGCGCGTCGGGTGGTGGTCGGACAAGGGCACCTGGACCGACGCCGGCGTCACGGACGCCTCTGGCCTTGCCACGATCCCCCACGGGCCCCGGGGAATCCTCTCCGTGCGGCACGGCGACGACACCGCCTGGCTGACGGCCTCGGGGGGCCTGTGGCAAGGGGGCACCTGGCGCAGCAGCACCGGGGGTACCCGCACCCTGTTCCACGTGTTCGACGACCGACACCTGTACCGGCCTTCGGAGACGGTCCACATCAAGGGATGGGCCCGCCGGGTCGACCTCGGCAAGCGCGGCGACGTGCTCGCCCCCGACACCCTCCGCGGCACGATCTCGTGGACCCTCCACGATGCCCAGCGCGTCGAGCTCGCCCAGGGCAGCGCGCCGATCGACGCGCTCGGCGGGTTCGCGTTCGACCTCGAGCTTCCCGACACCCCCAACCTCGGCACGGCCCGCCTGTCGCTGAGCGGTGCCGGCGGCGCCACCACCCACACCTTCGACATCCGCGAGTTCCGTCGTCCCACGTTCGAGGTCTCGACCCAGGTGGAAGACGAAGGCCCGTTCGTGCTGGGCGACGCCGCCACCGTGTCCACGACCGCGTCGTACCTGGCCGGCGGTCCCCTCCCCGGCGCCGACGTCCGCTGGACGGTCACCGCGACCCCCACCACCTGGCGCGCGCCGGGCTGGGACCGGTTCGACTTCGACCCCAGCGTCGGCTGGTGGTGGGAGTACGGCGGGGGGTTCGGCGGCGGGTTTGGACGCCACGCCGGCTTCCCCGGCGGGGGTCCCTCCACCGTC
>JAUHWK010000682.1 GCA_030424555.1 bacterium
CGTGCTGCTCACCGACGACGTCTCCCGGTTCGGCGGCCTGTTCCTGTTCGTCGCCGACCACCCCGAGGACCTGTCGACCGGCACCCTGTACGGCCTGCGCTGGACCCAGACCGCCCGCGCCCACGGAGGCGCCGCGGCGGTGTCCTGGGTGAACCTCGGCCACGCCGACCCCAGCGCCCTCCAGGACGCGTGGTCCGTGGGGATCGACGACGTGATGGCGATCGCCGACCCACTGCCCGATGGCCGCTGCCCACCCCAGGACGACGGCCTCGACACCCGACGCGTCCGCACGGTGTTCGGCACCGAGTGCGTCGCCCCACGCCCCGGCCGGGCCGTGCTCGCGAGCCGCGTCGAGACCCGCCGCTACGCCGCCTGGGCAGGCGCCACCACCGAGCTCACCAAGGTGGAGGGGGCCACGTTCGATCCCCTGCGCCGTCGCGCACTCGTCGCCCTGTCCCGGCTGACGGAGGGCATGGCCGACGGCCATGGCGCCGTCGACATCGACCCCAACCCGTGCGGCGGGATCTACGCGCTCGAAGGCATGCAGGACGGCGTCGCCGACACCACCGGCGTGCCGATCGACAGCCCCTGGGTCCCGACCCGGATGCGCGCGATCCTCACGGGCGAGCCCCTTGCCGACGGACACTGTGCACCCGAGGGCCTGTCCGAGCCCGACAACGTGACGATGCTCCCCACCCACGATCTGCTCGTGATCGCCGAGGACACCGGGCCCGACCGCCACGACGTCCCCACCCTGTGGGCCCACGATCTCGGCACCGGCGCCCTGACCCGGCTGGCGACCGGTCCCCGGTGCAGCGAGTGGAGCGGCCTGCACGGCACGGTGGACGGCGACGAGGTCTGGCTCACCGTCAGCCTCCAGCACGCCTGGCGGTACAAGGACTGCGTGCTGGACGAGGGCACCAAGCGCCCGCCCGACACGCCGAGCACGTCGACGGGAATCCTGGGTCCGTTCCCACGGGGCCCGGTGGACCCCCTCGATCGCGTCCGTGCCACGATCGGACGGCGGATCACCGACGGGATCGAGTGAGGCTCAGGTGATCGGCGGCGTGAACCGCGCCAGCTTCATCGTCCCGACCACCGCCATCACCACCCCGCACACGAACAGCGTGATCCACGCCGCGAGCACGCCCGCCCAGAAGCCGATCAGCATCCCGAATGCGAACAGCAAGACGACGGCCAGGCTGGCGGCGGTGCCATGGGTGACCCACCCCAGCAGGGTGGACAGCAGGTTGCGGCCTACGCTGCCGAGCGCAGCCTCCCCCGCCTCCATGCGGGCCGGCAGGAACAGGAAGATCGTGTTCTCGGCCAGCACGACGACGACGGTCCACAGCGGGGCCAACAGCACGGCCGCCACGCCCTCGAACGCCGCGTCCGGCTGGTACATCACGAGCGCCAGCGCCAGCAGGGCCTCGAACGCCCCGATCATCAGCCCCATCGGCAAGGTGTTGCCCAGGAACAGGGCCGCCGTGCCCACCGGCATCGCCCGCAGCGCGTCCATCCGATCCAGATCGGAGCGGAAGTCGCTGCGCAGCACGCTCGGCAGCATCACCGTGGACCACACC
>JAUHWK010000170.1 GCA_030424555.1 bacterium
TACGGGCGCGCGGGGGAGGCACCGCGTGGCCGGACGGGGTGCGGGTCGACGAAGGCTCGTGGTCCGCCCGGGACCTGGACGTGTTCGGCTTCCCGATCCGCGAGGTCGCGGTCGGGGTGACGCTGGATCGCGGGGTCCTCGGTCTGGAGCCGCTGCACCTCGGGGCAGCCGGCGCGCGGCTCGATGGGCGGGGGGTGCTCGACCTGGTCCGGGGCGATCTCGAGGTCGACGTCGACGGTCCCCTGGTGCCCGCCTGGCTCGCGGACATCGGACTGGAGGGGGCGCAGGGCGCTGGGACGATCGGCGGGACCGTGCGGGGCCGCCTGTTCGACGACGGCGTGCCGATCCAGGTGGACGCGGGGCTCACGGTCGCCGACTTCACGTGGTCCGAGCTCGGGATCGACCGGGGGCACGCGTCCGCGGAGGTGGCGATCGTCGACGGGGCCGTCGAGGTGGCGGGGGCCCTGGCGCTGTCGGACGTCTCCGCGTGGGGCGCCCACCTCCCGCGGGTGGTCTCCGACGACCTCTCGGTGCGGGTGGCGGACGGGGACACCCGGGTCACCCTGACGGTGGAGGCGGGCGAGGTGTGGCACGACCTGGGCTTGTGGGCCGACGCGGTGGCGGCGGAAGTCGCCGTGGGCGTTCCGGCCGACGATCCGCTCACGGTCGACGTGCAGGTCGGGCTGGGTGACCACGCGCTGTACGGGCTGGAGGGGGAGCGCGGACGGGTTCGCCTGGGGATGCAGGGCGACGTGCTGGGCCTGGATGTCGCCCTGCACCACGACGCGGGCGTGTGGCTGGGCCTGGACGGGTTCCGGTACGACATGGCCGACGGGGTGATCGACGCGCGCCGGGTCCAGCTGGCCCCCAAGCCCGGGGTGGCGGAGGCACCGGCGATCAGCTGGGTGTCCTCTCGTCCCCTCCATGTGCAGCTGCCGGCCGAGGGGGAGCAGGGCCTGCCGGCGTTTGACGTCGCGCTGCGCGACGAGGCGGGGGGCGGCCTGGATCTCGTGGGCGCCCTGCCCTTCGAGGGGCCCTTGTCGCTGGACGCGCGGCTGGATGCGCTGCCGGTGTCGCTGTTCGACGACGTGTTCCCTGCCGCGTCGATGGGGCTGGAGGGCGCGATCGACCTCGTGGCGGTGGCGAGTGGGTCGGCGGATGATCCGATCGCGCAGCTCGACGTGGCGCTCACCGGCCTGGTCGTCCCCGACATCGCCGATGGCCTCGGCGCCAAGGGCACGATCGGCATCGCCCACGACGTGGCCTCGGTGGACCTCGCGATCGGATCGGCGGACGAGCCGGACATGCTGGCCCTGATGGGCACCCTGCCGGTCCACGCCTCCTTGCTGGAGCCCGGGGTCCGGCCTGCGGGGGCGGTGGACCTTCGCGCGGAGCTGGCCGCGGGGACCTGGGCGCGCATCTCCCAGACCCTCCCCGTGGTCGGGGCCCTCCCGGGCGGGCGGTCGTCGGCGGTGCTGCGGGTGTCGGGGGACCTGCAGGATCCGGACCTCGACCTGGAGGCGATCGGCGATCTGCGGGTGGCGGGGCTGTCCGGACCGGGGCGCCTGGAGGTGGACCTCAAGCGCAACGCCGGCCAGCTCGTGGTCCACGCGGACCTGTTCGAGGGCCTCGCTCCCCGGGTGCGGGTGGACGGCACCGCGGCGACCCGCTTGGGCGAGGTGATGGCGTGGCTGCTCGACGGCGGGCCCGAGCCGGGCTTCGACGACCTGTCGCTGTACGCCGACGACCTCGACGTCACGGCCCGCCTGATGGACGTCCCAGCGCAGACCATCGTGTCGCTCGCGGACGTGCAGCTTCCGGTGCGGGGCCCGCTGGCGGGCGACATCACGATCGGGGGCTCGCCGCGGCGGCCACTGGTGGACGCCTCGCTCAACGCCGACTGGACCCTCGACGACGATCCGTTCGACGTGCAGCTGTGCTTGCGGCGTCCGGCCGAGGCGGGGGCGGCGCCGACGATCGCGTCTGGGCCTGCCACGCCGCGCGCTGGGGCGGCGGTGGGGTGGCGTGCCGTGCCGCGGACCGGCCGGCTGCGGTCGGCGCTGGGACGGGCCGCAGTCGACACCTGTGAAGGCAAGGTGGGGGATCACGACGATCCCGAGACCTACGGCGTGTGGCTCCAGCTCGGCGACGACATGTTCCCGTGGCTCACGGCCAAGGGACGCATCCCCGTCGCGGTCGACCTGATGAACCCCCCCGACACCTGGGGCACGACCACGTTCGACATCGACGTCGAGGGCCTGGGGATCCCGCTCGCCATCCTGGCGGCGGTCGATCCGGAGGTGCACGGCGAGGCGGGTGCGGTCCTCGTGCAGGGCCACCTCGGCGGCACGCTCCTGAATCCGCGTCCGAGCATCAGCCTGGAGGTCCTGGAGGGCATCCTCAGCCACCGCGGGATCGGCGTTCGGGCACGCGAGCTGGTGGTCCGCGGCCACATGGAGCCCGAGGCCGACGGTGGGTTTGGCGCGCTCCAGCTGGTCCTCGACGAGCTGCGGTTCTCCACCCAGCCGCTCCAGCAGTCGGTCGAGACCGTGCTCGCGGGGGGCTCGGGGGCCAAGCGCGGGCCGTCGGTCCAGGGGGGAGCGCGTGTCCACCTGGATGCCTGGTCCTTGGCCGAGGTGGAGGCCCAGCTGTCGATGCACGACGCGTGGTTGATGGCGACCGAGCTGAACCGCTTGCGGGTCGGGGGCGAGGTGGCCGTCGAGGGACGGTACCCGGCGCTGGACATCGACGGGCGCCTCGCGGTGTCGTCGGGGCTGATCACGGTCAACACGGCCGACCTCCTCGCGTCCCGGTCCACGCACGTCGACCCTCGCATCACGATCTGCCGGCCCGGGCTGGACCTGGCGGTGTGTGCGGAGGCCGAGGGCGGGGAGCCGGTGGTGCCCGAGGAGGCGGCGGAGGACGCCGCCGAGGACGACGAGCCCACCCTGGCCGAGGCGATGACCGTCTCCGTCGACCTGGATCTGGGACGCAATGTCCAGGCCGACGTCACCATCCCCGTGCTCGACTCCCTGGGCGGGTTCGGGGCCACGCTCACCCAGGCCGACATCGAGGCCCGTGTCGGGGGCGCGCTGGACGTGGGCTACCGCAAGGGGCGGCTGTCGTTGGTGGGGGACGTCGAGATGTACTCGGGCCGGGTGGGGGTGCTCCGGAGCCGGTTCGAGATCGACGACAGCAGCACCGTCACCTTCTTGGGCGAGGACTACGCCAACCCGCAGCTGTCGATCGCCGGATCGATGGGGGTCGCCGGCGGGAGCATCCGCCTCAAGCTGCTCGGCACCCCGTCGGCACCCGAGCTGGAGCTGACCAGCGAGGAGTTCGGCAGCGACGCCGAGCTGTTCACGATCCTGCTCACCGGCAAGGCGCCGGACGAGCTCACCTCCCAGGAAGGGCTCGCAGCGGCCCAGGCCCTCGGCGATCTCCTCCTGAACAGCCTGCTCGGCGGGGTGAACCTCGGCAGCGTGAGCGTGCAGGCCGACGGCACGATCCGGCTCGGGGTCCCCGTCGCCCGCACGGTGTTCCTGGAGTCGGTGTTCGATCCATCGCCCGAGCTCAACGACAACCGCATCCAGGTGGGCGCGGAGTGGTCGGTGCTTCCCCAGGTCCTGATCGAGGCGAGCTACGGCGATCGGATCGTGGACGGGGGCGTGTCGTGGGAGGTCCGGTTCGATGGGCCGGGCCGCGCCAAGGCGGCCGCCCGGCGGGCCACCACCGAGGACGTCGGGAAGACCTCCGCCGCCCGGGTCCAGGGGGCGGTCGGCGTGTCCGGGGTCCGCAAGGCGTCCGGTGGCGCCACGCCCGCGTCGGAGGACGCCCCGTCGCCGGACGACGCCGAAGAGCCCCCGTCCGAGGAGGGGGTCGACACCGACTCGGGGTCCGAGCCCAACCCGGAAGCGGACCCCGACGTGAACGCGGGGTTGGAGTCGGAGGCGGAGGCGGAACCGCCGGACACGGACTGACGGCGGTCAGGCGCCGTCGGAGTCGCTGTCCGAGTCGTCGGTGTCGCTGTCGGAGACGTCGGTGTCGGGGGCGCAGTCCCCCATGTCGTCGTCGAACGCCGCGCACTGGAAGTTCGGGCTGCCGTAGGGGTACCGGGTGCCGTCGTCGCAGTGGCCGTCGCCCACCCACAGGGAGGGGTAGCAGGCCCCGTTGCAGTCGTTGACGTCGAACCCGGTACACTCGGGTGGCGGCAGGTCGGTGTCGGAGTCGACCACGGCGGTGTCGCCGGTGTCGGAGTCGGTGTCCGTGTCGACCGGGCAGTCGGCGGCCTCCGCGGGGAACTCGTCGCAGGCGAAGTCGGGCGTGGGGGCCGGGCCGTCGTCGCAGAAGCCGTCTGCGACCAGGGTGCTGGAGAAGCACGCGCCGTTGCAGTCCTCGATGTACCCGGTGGGGCACCCGAGCTCGTCGGTCTCCGACGTGTCCGTGTCGTCCGTCTCCAGGGCGTCGGTGTCGCCGGTGTCGTACGGGAACTCGGTGTCGGAATCCGCCCAGTTCAGGACGTAGTCGCTGTCGTCGGCGTAGGCGCCGCCGCCGTTGGTGCCGTCGGAGTCCCCGGTGTCGAACGGATCGTCGTCGGCGGGCGCGGGACAGGCGGCCAGGGCCAGGACCCCCACCAGGGCGAGGATGCGGGACGGGGCGACGGCGGGACTCATGGCGTGGCCTCCGCGGCGGTGTCCTCGGGGGCGTCGGACGGGGCGGGGGGGGCGATCGGCACGTGGGTGTACGTGGTCTCCCCAACGAAGCCCGCGGGGGGGGTCCAGCAGTGGTCGAGGACCTCGATCACGACCCAGAGCACCGCGAGGACCTTGAGGGCCTCGGTGGGCTCGAGCTGGGCTGTGTCGTCGTCGGTCTGGGCCTCGAACAGGGCGAGGACCGCCTCGTCGAGGATGTGGGGCTGGGCCCGGTCGCCGAACGCCTTGAGGCGATCGGTGAAGCCATCCATGGGCAGCAGGCCGACGAGGCGCTGCTGAACCGAGCCTTCGACCTCGCGGATCGTGGCCCAGGTGGCGTTCTTGAGGCGGCCGCCGGCGAGCTCGTACATCCGGGCGACCACGCCCGTGAGGTACACGCAGATGCCGGCACTGGCACCCTGGAAGGGGGCGGCGTTCTGCTCGATCCAGCGCGTGAGTCGGCGCTGGGACTTGAGCTGGCGCTGCAGCGAGGTCTGGTGCACCTCAGGGTGGTCCCCGATCTCTTCGGACCACGTGTGCACGGTCTCTCGCGGGATGAACGGGTTCGTCATGCGTCCTCCGCGACCGGACCGCCCTAATGCGTCCGGCGGATCACGGCACCGTCCGGGCATCGGGCGGGGGCGCGGGGGCGGGGACGTCGATCTGCCAGTCCGCCTCCTCGATGCCGATCTGGTAGCGAGGGCACCGCGCGTGGTCGGGCAGGCGCCGCACGACATCGACCCGGTCTTGGGCGGGGATCGGACCGGCGACGATGCGCCAGGTGGTGTCGCCGCACCCGACGTGGGTCACCGCCCGCGCGATGGGCCAGGGCGAGCCGTTGTCGACCCCGAGGTGGACCTCGACACGGTCGTTGGGGAAGCGGAGGAACTGGGCGTCCAGCTCGGTGAACGGCCGGATGTCGAGGTGGCGATCGAACCGGGCGCGGCGGTGGAACACGACCTCTCGGCGATCGGCGTCGATGGTGACGTTGAACCCGCTGGCGACGTTGAGCCCGAGCAGGCCGGCCGCCCCGTCCCCCGCACAGTCGTCACAGGGGGTGGCCGCCACGGCGGGGACCATGAGGTCGCCCAGCCACACGCGATCCACCAGGGTGACGGCGGCCTCGCGCGGCCCGTTGGCGGTGGTGAGCGTGAGCCGGGGGGCGTCGTCGGGTGGCAGCGCGCCGAGCCGCCGGAGCGTCTCCGTCGGCAAGGTCGTGTAGGTCGCGCCTGTGTCGAGCATCATGAAGGTCTCGATGACCACGCCGTCGTGCTCGAACACCACGGGCACGGTGAGGCGACGGCCCTCGCCCTCGTACGGCAGGACGATCGCGTCTTGCGGCACGGGGGGAGGAGCGGCGGGCGTGGGGGCTGCGGCGACCGCTTCGGCGAGGGGCGCGGGCTCGGCAGGCAGGCTCGCGCCGACCCGCACGGCCACCTGTCCGTCGGGATCCGCGTCCCCCAAGATGACGCCCACGCCGGTGACGACCGCGTCCTCGCGGGACCCGGGCGCCAGCGTGGCCATGGACCACAGCCCGATCAACCCCGTCAACGCGAGGGTCGCGCCGACCGCCCGGCCTCGGAGGTCGGCCCGCGCGTGCAGTCCCGCCGCGAGTGCCGGGCCGAGCGCCAGCAGCAGTCCCAGGGCGATCGCCTGCGCGGTGGACGATCCAGCCTGCCGGGCGGTCCCAGCCAGGGCCGTCGCGAGCAGCAGGGCGGGTGGCAGGCCGATCAGGGTCCACACGATCGCTCCGACGGCCGATCGGGACGCCGGGGGGCCGGGGGGGGCGCTTGGCGTCATCCGTGGCCTCGCGCTAGCGCGGCGGGGCGGCCCAAGCGGTCGCGGAGGAGGGTCGGATGCCGTGGCCAGCGTACTTCTGCGTGGACATCGAGACGGCGGGTCCGGTGCCCGGTCTGTACGACATGATCTCGCTGGGCGCGGTCCCGGTGTTGCCCGGCGGGCGGCGCCCACGGGTGGTCGAGGATGCGACGTTCTACGTGGAGGTACGTCCGACGGCCCCGCGGTTCGACGAGCGCACCGTGCCCATCCACGGGCTCACCCGCGCGCACCTGGAGGCCCACGGCACCTCGCTGGCCGATGCGATGGACCGGCTGACGGCGTTCGTCGAGGCGCGCACGCCTGCGGGCCACACGCCGGTGTTCGTCGGGCACAACGCTCCCTTCGACTGGTCGTTCGTCGCGTGGTCGTATCACGCCCTCGGGCGCCCCAATCCGTTCGGGTACAAGGCGCTCGACACCAAGGCGCTGGCGATGGGGGTGCTGGGGCTGCCATGGTTGGACAGCCACAAGGAGGCGCTGGCGGAGCGCCTCGATCTTCCAGAGGTCGAGACCGATCGGGTCCACCGGGCGGACTACGACGCGTGGTATCAAGCGCACATCCTGGCGGGTCTGCTGGAGGCCAAGGGCCTCGGCCATCGCTGACCGCTGCTGGGGGAGGACGAGGGCATGGCCGCGGACGCCGACGAGCACTTCCTGCACGTACACCACGGACTTGAGCCGCTGGTCCGACCGATCGTCCACGACGCGCGTCGCCTGAGCTTCGGGCCAGGGGATGCGGTGTACGGGGTCGACGGCGAGGGGGTGCTGCACAAGGTGCATCCCGCCATGGGCACCGAGGCACTCGGCACGGTCGGGCCGGTGGGGGCGATCGCGGGGGACCGCCGACGCCTCGTCCTGGTCGGTGAAGACGGCATGCTTCGGTTCTACGACCGGTCGGCCCAGCGCGCCGGCAAGGCGACCCACCCGTTCAAGGGTGTCGTCGAGGCCCACGTCGAGGGCGATCGCACCGTGCTCGTCGGCGACACCGAGGAAGGCCGCCGGATGGTGGTGTGGATCGGCTCGCGCCGCACGCTCACCGTGAAGATGCCGGCCAGTGCGGATGCGCTGCCGGTCGGGGACGACACGGTCCTGTACTGGGCGAGCGATGTGGGCCTGGAGCGCCTGTCCCTGTCGGATGGCGGCCGCTTCCGGGGACGGGATCCCGCGCCGTTCCGGGTGGTCGCGACCCCGGGTCCGATCATCGGGCTGGGCGACGACGGCGTGGCGGTGTTCCGCGAGGGCGAGCCTGAGCTGCTGGAGGAGCAGGGCGTGACCTGTGTGGCCTCCACGCCCGATGGCGAGACCGTGCTGCTCGGCACGGACATCGGGGAAGTGCTGGTGGTCCGCCGGGGAGACACCGGAGCGCCGGCGCGGCTTCAGGCCCACAACGGTCCGATCCACGACCTCGCGGTCGACCGCACCGGCCGGATGGTGGCCAGCGCGTCCCACAACTTCGTGATCTGGGGCCTGGACGACTGACGCGGCCGCGCCACGGCGGCGCCTGCCTGTCGATCCGACGTCCGTCGCCGTCAGTCGATACGGAAGGGATGGACGCTGCGGATCGGGGGCGGCGTGCGATCCCACGCGGCGGGGTTGGACGCGTTGAGCAGGTCGAGCGTGGAGAAGGCCCAGGCGCCTGTGGT
>JAUHWK010000683.1 GCA_030424555.1 bacterium
CATCGGGCTCAATGACAGCGGCGGTGCGCGTATCCAGGAAGGCGTCGCCTCGCTGGGCGGTTATGCCGAAGTGTTCTGGCGCAACGCGCAGGCGTCCGGCGTCATCCCGCAGCTGTCGGCGATCCTCGGGCCGTGCGCCGGCGGGGCCGTGTACAGCCCTGCGATCACCGACTTCATCGCGATGGTCGAGCAGACCTCGTACATGTTCGTGACCGGCCCAGACGTCGTCAAGACCGTCACCCACGAGCAGGTCACCAAGGAAGAACTCGGCGGGGCCGACACCCACACCAAGACCTCGGGCGTCGTCCACTTCAAGGTCCCCGACGAGACCGCGATGATGGCCCTGCTGCGCGAGCTTCTGTCCTACCTGCCGCAGAACAACATGGAAGAGGCCCCGCGCAAGCCGACCGACGACCCGGTGGACCGGGCCAACCCGGCCCTCGCGGAGCTCGTCCCCGACAGCCCGAACAAGCCCTACGACATCAAGACGGTCATCACGGAGGTCGCGGACGACGGGCGGTTCCTGGAGGTCCAGCCCAACCACGCGATGAACATCGTGGTCGGGTACGTGCGGCTGGGGGGACGGAGTGTGGGGGTGGTCGCGAACCAGCCCCAGGTGCTGGCGGGGTGCCTGGACGTGCAGGCGAGCCTCAAGGCGGCGCGCTTCGTCCGCTTCTGCGACGCCTTCAACATCCCGTTGCTCACCCTGGTGGACGTGCCCGGGTTCCTCCCCGGCACCGCCCAGGAGTTCGGCGGCATCATCAAGCACGGCGCCAAGCTGCTGTACGCGTATGCGGAGGCGACCGTGCCCAAGGTCACGCTGATCACGCGCAAGGCCTACGGCGGGGCCTACGACGTGATGGCGTCCAAGCACATCCGGGCCGACTTCAACTTCGCGTGGCCCAGCGCCGAGATCGCCGTCATGGGACCCGACGGCGCGGTGAACATCATCCACCGCCACACGCTCGCGTCCGCTGAGGACCCCGCGGCCCGCAAGGACGCGCTGGTCACCGAGTACCGCGACACCTTCGCCAACCCGTACAAGGCGGCGGCCCTCGGCTACATCGACGCCGTCCTCACCCCCGAGGACACCCGTCGCCGCCTGATCGTGGCGTTCGACGCGCTCGAGACCAAGCGGCAGGAGCTCCCCCCGAAGAAGCACGGCAACCTTCCGTTGTAGGGCTGCGGGGTTCGGGGCTTCGGAGGCGTCGCCTGGCTTGCCCTCGACGCCCGTGGCTTCGTTGTCGTCGGTCGACGATGCGCTGCATCGCCTCCCTCCTCCGCCTCGCCACAGACGCCGAGGGCGGCGCCATGCTCGCCTCGAAGCCCCTCACCCCTCCGCAGGGGCTTTCGGTCTAGGGTGGAGGCCTTTCGGATGACCTCGTGGTCGGAGGACCGCGGGACGAGGCGCCAGCGGGTTTCGATCCGACGGTGGTGTTGGGCGAGACGGCTTGGCTGTGGCGCCCAGGGGGCCTCTGGCGGTTCTGTCGCCACTGGGGGTCGGCCGCGCCGGGGTGCAGGCGACGGGAGCGCTGCTAGCGGAGGGAGCCCAACCCCGGCGATCCGGCCGACGGC
>JAUHWK010000171.1 GCA_030424555.1 bacterium
GTGATCCCCTCTCGGTGCAGCTCGGGTCGGAGGACGTCGAGGATGGCCTCCTGGCGGGGGGCGGGCTCGCCGGGGTGGCCCTGGATCCACAACGTCCCGGTGTAGTCGATGCTGACGTCGATCTCGCCCGCGGCCAGGCCGTCGCGCACCACGGTGCTGCCGAGGTTGTCCCGTCGGCGGGGCGCGAACCCGGCCGCGCGGAGACGGTCCTCCACGAGGGCGGCGAGGATGTACTGCTCCGTGAAGCCCTTGGTGCCGATCACCACGGGGACGCCGGTCTCCTCGGTCTGTCCCCACCACGACATCGTGCTGCCGCCGATCAGCACGGTGGCGAGGCTGGCGAGCGCAGCCCGACGTCCCGAGAGTGTGCGCGTCCGCTCCAGCCAGCCCAGCAGGGCGTCGAGCGCCATCGCCAGCACGGCGGCGGCGAGGCATCCGAACACGACACGCAGGTGGTCCCGCGTCTGCAGGCCCGTGAAGATGTACGTCCCGAGGCAGGGCTGGCCGACGGGGGTGGCGAGGGTGGCGACCCCCACGGTCCACACGGTGGCGGTGCGCATGCCGGCGCTGATCACGGGGAACGCGAGGGGGAGCTGGACCTGCCGGAGCACCTGCCAGCGCGTCATCCCCAGGCCGGTCGCGGCCTCGACCAGATCCTCGTCGACCCCTGCGAGGCCCGTCACGCCATTGCGGAGGATGGGCAGGATCGCGTACGCGACGAGGGCGAGCAGGGTCGGCGGCCACCCGAGAGACGGGATGGGCAGCGGCACCATGTCGTCGAGCAGCGCGAGGGCGGGGACCATCAGCGCGAGGAGGGCCAACCCAGGGATGGTCTGGGTCACCCCCGCGATCGTCAGCAGCGGGCCCCGCCAGCGCGGACGCCACAGCGACAGCACCGCGAGCGGCAGGGCGATCGCAACGGCGGTCATCAGCGAGGCCCCGGTCAGGGCGACGTGGGGACCCAGCAAGGACGGGAGGTCCGACCACAGCGGCGCCAACCGCTCGGACAGGGGCAGCGCGGCGGCGAGCGTCATGGACCCGCCAGGTCGCGGAGCCAGTCGGCGTGGGCGCGTGCGGGGGCGAGGAGGGAGGCGACGGCGTCGTCGGCGGGGGCGTTCCAGAGGGCCCGGGGCGCGTCGACCTGACGCAGGCGTCCATGGGCCATCACCGCGACCTGGTCCGCGAGGCGAAGTGCGGCCACCATGTCGTGGGTGACCATCACCGTCGTCAGTCCGAACCGCTCGTGGAGCGATCGGACGTCGTCCTGGAGCTTGACGCGAATCTCGGCATCCAAGGCGCCGAAGGGCTCGTCCAGGAGCAGGATGTCGGGCTCTCCGGCCAGCGCGCGGGCGACGCCGACCCGCTGTTGCTCCCCGCCGGACAGGGCGCCAGGGGCCCGCGCACGGAAGCGGTCGGGGGGAAGGCCGACCCGATCGAGCAGCCGGTCGACGGTCTCGGCGATGCGATCGGGGGGCCAGCCGAGCAGCCGGGGCACGATCGCGACGTTGTCGCCGACCGATCGGTGGGGCAGCAGGCCGCCGCGTTGGATCGCCCATCCCACGCGGCGCCGGTGCGCGATCACGTCGATGCCCGCGATGTCCTCGCCACCGACCCGCACGCGCCCGCCGTCGGGATCGTGCAGCCGGTTGATCAGCTTGAGGGTGGTCGTCTTGCCCGAGCCCGATCCCCCGACGATGCAGGAGAACGAGCCGTCCGGGAAGGTCAGCGACACGTCGTCGACCGCGACGTGGTCGCCGAAGCGCTTGGTGACGTGATCGAGGACGATGGAAGGCATGGCGACGGGTAACGCCGCCGGGACCACGGAGGCGGGCGTCAGGGGACGGCTGGGGGTGCGGTGGGGTTGGACCCTGTTTCTCTGTGGAGAACCCGGGTACGGGGCAGGCGAAGACAGGGGGGCTGGGCGATGCGCGACGCGATCTTCCTCTCGTACCGGCGCTCGGACGCCAGCACGGCGGCGGGCCGGATCCACGATCGGCTGGCGGCTCGCTGGCCCGACGATCGCCTGTTCATGGACGTGGAAGGCATCGCGCCAGGCGAGGACTTTACCCATGTCCTGGACGAGACCCTGGCCCGGGCGCGGGTGGTGCTGGTGGTGATCGGGCCCGGGTGGCTCGACGCCTCGCGGGACGGACAGCGGCGGCTGGACGATCCCACGGACTGGGTGCGCACCGAGGTGGCGCGCGCGCTGGCCACCGCCGAGGTGGCGGTGATCCCCGTGCTGGTCGACGGGGCCGAGCTTCCGTCGGCGGATGCGCTCCCGGAGCCCCTGAAGCCCCTGGCGGTCCGCAATGCGTGGTCGGTGCGGAGCGACCGCTTCGCGCTGGACATGGAGCCACTGGAGGCGCGTCTGGCGGCGCTGGTTCCGGTGCGGTCCCGTGGCTGGTGGATGGGCGCGATCGCCGCGGCAGTGGTCGTGGGTTTGGCGGTGGCGGCTGGGAGCGTGCTGCTCGGCGCGCCGGTGTGCGGAGACGGGGAGGTCGAAGGCGAGGAGGCCTGCGACGACGGCGGCCCGACGTCCCACTGCACGGCACAGTGTACGGAGATCGTGTGCGGCGACGCCCGGAGGGAGGGGGAGGAGGCGTGCGACGACGGCAACACCGCGGTGGGCGACGGGTGTGACGCGGCGTGTCGGACGGAGGCCTGCGGGAACGGTCGGCTGGACGCGGGCGAGGCGTGCGACGACGGCAACACCGCGGTGGGCGACGGGTGCGACGCGGCGTGTCGGACCGAGCGGTGCGGGAACGGTCGGCTGGACGCCGGCGAGGCCTGCGACGACGGCAACACGGCGCCCCGCGATCGCTGCACGCCGGACTGCCAGATCGCCCCACCCCGACCCAAGACCCCGTACTTCCTGGTGAACAGCGCCTCGGGGCACGTGTTGCAGATGGTGGACAACGGCAACGGAGCTGGGAACTACGCCGAGCTGAAGGCGGCCTCGAAGTCTGCCGATGCGTGGACGCAGCAGTGGTACTTCGTGCCGACGACCTCCGGCGCCTTCGTCCTGGTCAACCGCAACGCCGAGTACCGAAACCTCAACGTCGGGACGAACCTCCAGGTGGTCAACATGCCCAACGAGGGCCATCAGGGCGCGGAGAAGAAGGCGGGCTTCGTCCTCCACACCTGGGAGGCGTACGTGGACTTCCGCGCCGAGGCGCTCGACGTCCCAGACGCCCGGGCCACCTTCAGGGTCCGTGATGTGGGCGGTGGGATGTTCACGGTCCAGAGCGTCGGATCCGGGATGATGCTCCAGTTCTCCGGCCGATCCCAAGGATCGTCGCTGGTCCAACACCCTGACCGCGGCGTGGCTGACCAGCGCTGGCGTCTGGTCCCTGCGGCGGACTGAGTCCGTTCGGCCCCCGGCCTGAATCCCCGGCCCCCGGCCTGAATCTGGTTGGCCGGGTTGGAAAGGGGCGAAACGACAAGAGGCCGAGAGCGTGAACTCTCGGCCTCTTTGAGATGGTGCGGAAGGGGGGACTCGAACCCCCACGCCCGTGAAGGCACTGGCACCTGAAGCCAGCGCGTCTACCAATTCCGCCACTTCCGCAGGGCCCGCGGCATCTATCCGCGTCCCATGAAGCGTCAAGCAAGAGACGTCGGATCGTGGGCCGAGGGGATGGGGTACAAGGCCGGGAGGAGGCGAAGATGCGGCCTTGGCAGCAGGATCCGTGGCGGTGGGAGGACGACGCGATCGTGCGGGCATGTCACTCCGAGGGAGAGGATCGGTGGCAGGTCCGGACCTCGGAGACGGTGCTGTACCCGGAGGGCGGCGGACAGCCGTCGGATCGGGGCACGCTGGGCGGGGTCCAGGTGCTCGACGTACAGCAGGACGACGAGGGCGTGGTGGTCACGGTGGATGGACCGCTGGAGCCGGGGAGGACGGTCGCAGTGCGGGTCGATGGGGCGCGGCGGTTCGACCACATGCAGCAGCACACGGGCCAGCACCTGCTCACGGCGATCCTCCACGGTCGGTTCGGCGTCGACACCACCTCCTTCCACCTCGGGCCCGAGCACTGCGCCATCGAGCTGGCGACGGATCGGTTCGATGACGCCCTGCGGGCCGCGGTGTCGGACGCGGTCCACCAGGTGATCCGCGAGGCGCGGCCGGTGTCGTGGCGGGATCTTCCCACCGGAGGGGGGGCGGCGGCCGACCTGGCCGCGGAGGGGGTGCGGTCGCGGCACTTGCCGTCCGACCTGGAGGGGCCGCTGCGCCTCGTGACGATCGACGGGATCGACACCAACACCTGCTGCGGGACCCACGTGTCGAGCACCGCCCAGCTCCAGGTGGTCCAGCTGCTGGGCACCCGAAGCATCGGGGCACGGGGGATCCGGCTGGACTTCTTGGTGGGCGGCCGGGCGCTGGCGTGGATGGCGGAGGCGTGGAGGCGGACGGAGGCGCTCAACGGCGTGCTGTCCACCGGGCCGGAGGGTCACGTGGAGGCGGTGGCCCGGCTGGTGGCAGCGACCAAGCAGGCGGAGCGCACAGTGCGGCACCAGCGCCGACAGCTGGCGGAGGCCACGGCGGCCCAACTGGCATCGTCGGCGGATCGGGTCCTGGTCCATGCCGATCCCGGCGCGGACCTCGGCACGCTGCAGACGCTGGCGTCGGGGGTCGCATCGGCCCGGGCGGGGGCGGTCCTGCTGGCCATGGGGGACGGTGTGTTCTTGGTGGCGGGCCCCGATGAGCTGGTGGCAGCGGTGGGGCCGGCGGTCGCTGCGGCGCTCGACGGACGGGGCGGGGGCGCGCGGGGACGGCATCAAGGCCGCATGGGGGCAGGGGCAGACCCGGAGGCCGCACGGCGCATCCTGGAAGACGCGCTCGGGGCCTGACCGCCTCCTGACGCGGGGATCGCGCGTCGGGACTGGACGACCGGCGCGTGCGTCCCTACCTTCGCGGCCGCGTCGGTCCACGCCTGTTCTCAGGGCGCCCGGCCAACGGGAGGACCGCATGGGCCTGTTCGACATGTTCACGAAGGAAGGCCGGCTGCGAAAGCATGCCCGGGTGATGGCCGACCGGAACACGCTCCCCGAGGATCGTGAGGTCAGCGAGCGCTGGCTGCTCGACGAGGGGTCGGGGCAGGCCCTGTACGCCCTGCTCAAGCGGTTCGACGTCCGCATCTCGCAGCAGATCGTCGACACCCAGGAGAAGGAGCGCTTGTACGACCGTCTGTTCGCGCTGGGCGAGGACCTGGACGGTCCCCTGCTCCAGTTCGTGCGGGCGGCGAGCAACCGCACCTGGCCGCTCAAGCTGTTGGAGGCCCGGCAGGGCACGGACGCGGCGGTGGGCCTGGTGGTGGAGCTGCTGGCGGCGGAGCAGGGCACCGCGAGCTTCGAGCCAGAGCGCAAGCGGCACCTGCTGGTATGGCTGGCGGACCACGTCCATCCCACGGTCGTCGAGACCGCCACCCCCTTCCTGTCGGACTTCGACGAAGAGGTCCGGTACGCGGCCGCGGAGGCGATGCTGGCCCAGGAGGACGAGGCCGCGCGGCCCGCCCTCGCAGCGGTTCTCGCAGACGACAAGGAAGAGAGCATGCGGCTCAAGCACCGCATCGCCACCGTGTTCAGCCGCAAGGGCTGGCGCGTCGAAGACCCGGACGCGGTGTCGGGCTCCCTGCCCACCGGGTTCCGGGTGTTGGACGATGGGCGGCTCGTCGCTGCGTGAGGGGCTGGTCACGGGCGCGGCTGGGCCGTTGACGCGGGGCCGCGCGCCGTCCTACACACGCGGGAGCACGCCATGGTGCGTGCGCGGAGGACGTCCATGCGCGGTCGGACCCACAGCGCCACGCTGACGAGCAGGGGCGCCTTCACTGTCGCGGGCCTGGTGGCCCTGGCTCTGGGCGCCACGGCGTGTACGCCCACCTGCCAGTCGACCTGTTCCCGGTACTACAGCGTCGAGGAATGCGACGCGAAGCCTGCCGGCATCGGTGAGGCCGACGCCCTCAAGGCGTGTACCCAGGTGTGCGAGGCGGCCATCGTCCAGCCCGGCCCTGCGCCGGCCGTGAACGACACGCGTTTTTCCGGCACGGCCCCCGCACCGCCCACCAAGAGCCCCCAGATTACCAACGAGCTGGAGGCGGCCGCCTGGATGGACTGCGTGTGGTCCTTCGAGACGCGCGAGGAGTGCAACGAGTCGTTGGACAAGCAGTACTGCGTCCAACTGTTTTAGGCGCTCGCTGTCGCTCGCTGGAAGGGGCTCCGCCCCTTCGACCTGGCCGGGGGGACCGCCTGACGGCGGGGTCCCCCCGGACCCCCCTTCGTCCCGGAGGGGCTTGTCCCTTCGGGGCTCGTCCCTTCGGGACTCGCCCCTTCGGTACTTCGCCCCTCCGGGACGGGTGTTGGCTCGTCCCTTCGGGACCTCGTCCCTTCGGGACCTCGTCCCTTCGGGACCTTGTCCCTTCGGGACGTCGCCCTTTCGGGACGTCGCCGGTTTTTTGCGTCGCGCGTGGGGGGATGTCTTGGCTCGACGTGGGGGGATGGGGTGCGGACGGATTATTGGCGGTGGGTCGCTCCGGGGGTCGGGGCCTGAGGATGCTGATGACGCCTTGTTCTGCCGGTTCCTGTGGTGCGCCTCCGGTGTGGGGGGCCACGCGGTGTTCTTGGGTGGTGTTGGCCTGCGCGGCGCTCCTCGCGTCGGGGGTGATGGCGTGCAAGCCGAGCTGTCCGGAGCTCTGCGGCAAGCTGGAGCGCTGTGGGCTGTCGGGGGAGGTCGAGGCGCGGGAGTGTGAGGAGTCCTGCATCCGCGAGCTTGGGGATGCGCGGGATCTGGACGACAAGCAGACCCTCAAGGACTTCAACCACCGTCGGGCCTGCATCGGCACCGCCACCTGCGATGAGATCGCCGCCGGCGAGTGCTACGCCGACGACGGCTCGTTCTCCTTCTGATGGCCCGCCTGCGGTCGCGGCCTCCGCTGCGGGATCTGATGCCGCAGGGGCCTGTGCTCGGGCGCCGTGCCCGGGCGGCGTGGGGGGAGGACGCCGGGCCCTCGGGTGCCCGCTATGCGCCGGGGGCGCGGCGGCATCCCGATCCGGTGCTGCCGGTTCAGGTGTTCGGGGCGACCTACGATCTCGACCTGGTGCTGGTCACGGACCACCCGGACTGGGACATGCACGAGCTCGCGCGGCTGGACACGCCCGATGGGCCGGTGTGGCTGTGCAAGGACAGCGCGGGCGACACCCTGCGGCAGCACCTCGTCGCCGACGTGGACGGTCTGCAGACCGTGCTCCCGGAGGTGCCGCTCGCGCGGAGTCGGCAGGCGGTGTCGGTGGAGGATCGGGGGACCGAGGATCGGCTCGACCTGACGATTCGCTGGACGAACCCCCACGGCGAGCCGGTGGTCGCGACGTTCGAGGGGCCGGTGCCCCGAGGGGTCCGGGGCAAGCGCAACAGCTCGACGATGGGGCACTCTCGGGACCAGGTGATGGCGGCGCTGGACCTGCCGTCCCAGGCCTTTGCGTCGAAGGCGTCGGTGACGATCGATGGGGTGCCGCAGCGGATCGTGCGCATCCTCGGCCTCGTGCCCATGCAGGTGGCACTGGTCCAGACGCAGGCGGGCCTGTCGTCCGGCGCATGGACGCAGCAGGCCACGGACGCCGGGCCGCGCACCGTCCACACGGAGTCCGGGGCGGAGCAGGCGTGGGAGGTCCGGCGCGAGGGGGACGTGACCACCATGACGCAGGTCGGTCCCTGGCGTACGCTGACCTACACCTTCCACCACGACGGCGAGGCGATCGAGCTGGCGGAGGCGTCGGTCACCCAGGCCGGACGGGAGGCGCCGGCGTGCCGGGTGCGGTTCCTGCCCGCCCTGCCCGACGCCGCGTGCGCGCTGGAGGCGCCCTGGACGGGGCGGTGGATCCTGGACGTGAACGGTCAGCCGGCCCACGCAGCCGGCACCGTCCGGGCGACGCCGCATCCCGACGGCATGGATCTGGCCCTGCGTGCGCAGGCGCCTCGGTGGTGCGCTGATCGTCCGCTGGCGGTGTCGGTGCGGGTGGGTGAGGGCGTGTCGGTGCAGGCCCGGATCGTGCGCTGACCGGGTGGGTCAGACCTCCATCCGCCAAGACCACATCTCGTCGGG
>JAUHWK010000172.1 GCA_030424555.1 bacterium
GGCCGCCTGCAGCCGTGCCCGTCCCACGAGGAAGAGGCCCGACTGGGCCACGACGCCCCCACGCTCCCCATGCCCCCCCTCGGAGGCCTTCGCCGCGAGCGCAGAGCCCGCTCACATCACATCGAACCGGCTGAACTCCATCACAAACTGGCCGCGGCCCTTGGTGCTGGAGCGCAGCTCGGTGGCGTAGCCGATGAGGCTCTTGAGGCCGCACTCGGCCTGGATGCTGGTGACGCCGCCGTCGGGCTCGTGGCCCAGGATGGTGGCGCCGCGGGCCTGCAGGTCGCCGAGGACGCCGCCGGTGTTCTCGTCGGGGACGACGATCTCGACGGCCATCACGGGCTGCATCACGACGCCGCCGGCCTGCATCAGCGCCTCGCGCACGGCGGTGGAGGCCGCGATGCGCAGGGCCTGGGGGCTGCTGCTCGCGCCGTGGGTGGTGACGGCCTGGACCACGATGCCCACGTCCTGCAGGGCGTTGCCCTCGATGGGGCCGACGGAGCACGCGTCGTTCACGCCGGCCTCGACCGCGGCCCGCTGATCGGCGGACGGCTCGAAGCCTGCGGGCGCCCAGGTGACCGCGTCGACCGCGACCGTGGTGCCCTCGCCACGCGGACGGGGGGCCACGGCCACCGTGACGTCAGCCTTGAGCTCGAGGATGGCGTCGCCGGCCTCGATCTGGCGATCGACCCCGCCGGTGTGGGTGGTGGACTGGGTGATCGTCTCGCGGTGGACGACCTCGGGCTTGCCCACGTGGACCTTCACGCCAAACTCGCGCTCCATGCGCTCGAACGCGATCTGCAGGTGCAGCTCGCCCATCCCGGAGATCAGGCGCTGCCCGGTCTCCTTGTTCTCGTGGAACGTCAGGGTCGGGTCCTCCTCGCACATCTTTCCGAGGACCTCGAGCATCTTCTCCTCGTCCTTGGTGGCCTGCGGCTCGATCGCCAGGCTGAGCACGGGCTGGCGCGCCTCGATGCGCTCCAGCAGGACGGGGGCGTCGACCGCACAGAAGGTGTCGCCGGTGGTGAGGCGTCGCAGCCCGGCGAGCAGCACGATCTGCCCCGCCACCGCCTCGTCGATCCGGGTCTTCTTGTTCGCGTCGACGTCGAACACGCGCGCGACGCGCTCCACCTCGTCGGTCCCGGTGATCCGCACCTTATCGCCTGGCTCGAGGCGGCCCCGGTACAGGCGCGCGAACACATGGCGTCGGCCGTCGAACAGCTGAACCTTGAACGCCAGGCCCACCAGAGGCTGGTCGGCGTCCATCGCCACCTCGATCGGGGCGTCGGTGGCCGGGTCGATCCCCTTGACCACCTCGCGCTCGATCGGCGACGGCATGATCTTGAGGACGGCGTCGAGCAGGGGCTGGACACCCCAGTTTCGCAGCGCCGATCCCGCAAACGCCGGCCGGACCACGCCCTGCAGCGTACACCGACGCAGGACCGACCACAGCATCTCGGCCTCGATCGGCTCCTCCATCAAGAAGGCCTCCGCGAGGTCGTCGTCGAAGTCCGCCAGGCCGTTGATCAGCGCGCTGCGGGCTTCCTCGAGGATCTCCTGCTCGGCCTCGGTGGGCGGCCGGGTGGACACGTCCATCCCGCGATCGCCGCTGAACGTGTAGACCTGCTCCTCGATCACGTGCAGGACCGCGAGATCGTCGACCAGCGGCACGCACACGGGGATCGGGTTCTCGCCCAGGCGGCGCCGCACCGTCTCCATGGCGCGCTCGAAGTCGGCGCCGGGGCGGTCCATCTTGTTGAAGAACAGCGCCCGCGGGACCTGGAAGCGGTTGGCCTGACGCCACACGGTCTCGGTCTGGGGCTCCACGCCGCGCACCCCGTCCAGGACGATGACCGCCCCATCCAGCACGCGCATCGAGCGCTCGACCTCGATCGTGAAGTCGACGTGGCCAGGCGTGTCGACGATCTGGATCAGGTGATCCTTCCAGGGGCACTGGGTGACCGCGCTGGTGATCGTGATGCCGTGCGCCTGCTCCTCGGCCATCCAGTCCATGTGGGCCGCGCCCTCGTGGACCTCGCCGATCTTGTGCGACACGCCGGTGTAGAACAACACCCGCTCGGTGAGCGTGGTCTTGCCTGCGTCGACGTGGGCGGCGATGCCGATGTTGCGCACCCGGTCGAGGTCGACCTGCGCGGACTGCTTCGGCTTGGCCATGGGCGCCTCCAGGGCGCGGCCGGTATCCGTGCGCCCCCCGTCGGGCCAGCGCCCGCGACCGCGGATCAGTCGCCTGCGACCGCCCCCTCCGGGGGTTCGGGGGCCCACGCGGCGCCCAGCATGTCGAGCCGGCTGCGTGTGCGGACGTGGACCGGGTCGGCGATCGAGCCGCCCTCGGGCATCCACGCGGTCACCATGGTGATCCCGGCGGCCCCGCCGTCGTCGTCCTCGACCTTGGACGCCATGGTCATCGCCCCCACGTCGTCGGCCGGGGCGCCCTGCTCGTGGATGCGGTCCATCACCGCGCGGTCGGCCTCCGGATCCCCGGCGAGCGGCACCTGGAACACGGCGATGCACGGGTACTCGGAGCAGTCGAGCTCGGCGACCTCCAGCCCGGGGACGTCCGTGGCGAGCGCGTCCAGGCGGGCACGGGTGGCCTCGGCCGTCCAGGCCTCCGGGAGGTCGTCCGGCCAGTCCGAAGGCCGCCCGGTGACGGTCTCCAGCTGGCTGCGCGCCACGCTGGCCTCCAGCTCCGCCCGCCGCAACGCGTCCCGAAGCGACGCGTTCTCCTCACGCAGCGCGGCCGCCGTGGGCGCCTCCCCGCCCGCGTCGCTGTCCTTGCCAGCAGGCAGGTGCACCACGCGCACCGGCTGGGGGGACGCCGCCACGCCGTCCGGCGGCGACAGCGTGGTGCGCGCCGAGGCTTCGTCGCCCGCCTGCACCACCTGGCCCGCAGCCCCGGGGGCGTCGATCCACGCGCGCCCCTCCGACACCGCCACCGTCACCAGCGCACCCACCGCCGCACCCATCAGTCCATCGCGCATCGCCATCGGAGCCTCCTGTGCCCCCTGACCACGCCTGAGCGCCCGCTTCGGTTCCACGGCGATCGCCGCCTTGCCGTCCACCCGCACCCGCACGTCGCCCACGGCCAGCGCGGCGGTGCCGTCCACGGCGTGGTGCCCAAACCCGACCGTGACCACCGGATCGGGGCGCGGCGCCCACACCCCAAACCACACCACGACCACGGCCACCGCCGCGACCAGCGCCCCCGTCACAAAGCGAGCCCGCTCGCGGGGAGGCGGCACGTCCAGGGCCGCCGCGACGTCCGCATCGTCCAGCGCATCCAGCGGCAGCGCCCCCAGGCCCTCCACCAGCGCCACCATCTCCTCCAGGCGTGCCGCCACCGCCGGGTCGTCCTCGACCGCGGCCGCCACCCGGTCCTCGGTGGCCGGGTCCAGGTCGCCCGCGAGGAAGCGGGACAGGGTCTCGTCGTCGATCTCGGTCATCGGTCCTCTCCGGCAGCCCGGAGGGCCGTGACCAGCCGGGCGCGGGCGCGGTGGAGCCGGGACTTCACCGTCCCGACCGCGATGTTCTCCTGCTGGGCGATCGCTTCGAGCGCCACCCCGTGGACGTGGTGCAGCACCACCACCCGACGCCAGCCGTCCGGCAACAGCGCCAGCGCCCCCTCCAGCTGTCGCACCTGGTCGCGCGCCTCCAGCACCCGCAGCCCGGAGGGCGACACCCCGTCCGCGTCCGGGAAGCTCAACACACGCCCCCGGGTCCGGCGGCGGCGGTGCCGATCCACCAGCAGCCGGTGCGTCACGGTGCGGATCCAGCCGCCGGCGCCCTGGGGATGGGCGGGGTCCAGCCGGTGAAGCGTGGCGAAGATGCGGGCCCACGCCTCCTGCCACGCGTCGTCGGGCTCGGGATCCAGGCGGCGACACAGACCCCGCACGCTGGGGCCATGCTCGCGCACGAGCGCCTCCCGCGCGGCCCGATCGCCCGCGATGGCGCGCTGCAGCATGGGATCTTCCACCGGGGCCGGCACGGACAGGTGCACCTCCACCCGGGCCTTACGCAGCACGGTCCCCACACGTTCCCGAAAATCCGTCGATCGGGCGATCCCGGTGCGGTCGGCTACGGGTGCGGTCCAGGAGGCCGCCATGTCCGACCGTCCCCGCGTCCCCTACCGTCCCCCGCGCCTCGATCCCGACACGATGCAGGCGCGCGCGCAGGCCTTCTACGCGCACATGGACGGCCGACGCAGCGTGCGCGACTTCTCCGACGATCCCGTGCCCCGCAGCCTGATCGAGGCGGCCATCCGCACCGCCAGCACCGCCCCGAGCGGCGCGCACATGCAGCCCTGGACCTTCGTCGCCGTGTCCGACCCCGCCCTCAAGCGGCAGATCCGGATCGCCGCCGAGGAGGAGGAGTACCGCAGCTACGAGGGCGGACGGATGCCAGAGGCGTGGCGCGAGGCACTGGCCCCGCTGGGGACGGACTGGCGCAAGCCCTACCTGGAGACCGTCCCCTGGATCGTGGTGTTGTTCGCCCAGAAGCACGGGCTGCGCGCCGATGGGTCCCACCGCACGCACTACTACGTCAAGGAGAGCGTCGGCATCGCCGCGGGCCTGTTCATCGCGGCCCTGCACGAGATGGGCTTGGCCACCCTCACCCACACGCCGTCTCCGATGACCTTCCTGTCGCGCCTGCTGGACCGCCCCAAGCACGAGCAGCCGTTCATCCTGTTTCCCGTGGGGTTCGCGGCCGACGACGCCACTGTCCCCGACCTCGCGCGCAAGGCGCTGGACGAGGTGGCGGTGTTCCGAGAGGGGTGAGCGCTCAGCGCAGCCCGCCACGCCGCCGGACGATCCAGGCCACGCCCGCAAACCCTGCGATCCACAGCATCAGGATCGGCGCCCGCCACAGGGCGACCTCCTTGCGATCCCACGCGGTGCGGTCCGCCGACGGGTCCCGGGCGATCGCGCCCCGCTCCGACGCGCTGAGGAAGGTCCCGCCGCTCCGTCCTGCAAGCCAGCGCAGGTAGGCGTGGTCGGGGGCGACCTCCTCCAGCTCCGGATCGCGGCTCGTCACCGCGTACACGGTGTCGGCCTCGCCCACCCGGTCCGATCCGCGCAGCACGCTCGCGTGGACCCGGTGGGCGCCACGGTGGGTGGACGGCACCTCGAACACCGCCTCGCCCTCGGGCCCGGTGACCCCGCTGAGCACCTGCTCGTCCGTCCCGCGGCGAATGGTCAGCTCGACCCGCGCGTCGCCGAGCAGCTGAAAGCCCGCGTCCCGGGCCCGCA
Organism: bacterium; assembly: GCA_030424555.1. Taxonomy (GTDB): domain Bacteria; phylum Myxococcota_A; class UBA796; order UBA796; genus JAUHWK01. The sequence continues at coordinate 5,265 of JAUHWK010000172.1, forward strand.
CCACGAGCCGCGCCGGCTGGCCCAGCGGCACGTTGTCCCGCTCGGGGTCGATCGTGACGCGCTCCGCGGTCGGGTCCTGGATCAACCAGCGGATCGCCTGCTTCCAGAACCGCAGGTACGCCTGGTTTCCGCGGCCCTCCGCCGCCTCCGACAGCGACCACCGCCACGACGAGTCCGCCGCGAGCGCCATCGCGCGCCCCTTGCCGGCCTCCCGCACCGCCACCACCGGCAGGGGCTTGCCGTCGTCGCCCTTCGCGGACGGGTGCTCGAGCAGCACCGTGGCCCCCGGGCGGGTGGCGATCCCGCGATGGGTCCCATCCACCGGGTGCAGCCGCGCCCACCACGCCTCGTTCTCCACCGGATCGGCCGTCATCCGGGTGACGACATGCCGTGCGCCCGCAGCGGTCAGCGTGGGCTGGAACGGCTCCACCACCGGGGGGCGCTCGGCCGAGGCCACCTGCACGGGCAGCAGCTCTGCGAGCGGGGTCGTGCCGTAGCCTCCCAGGTCGAAGCTGCGATCACCGCCGACCATCACGAAGCCGTGGCCCCCCTCGACCACCTGGTCCCGCACGTTCTGCAGCAGCTCCGCCGCCTCCCCCTGGCCGAAGAACTCGCGGTAGTCGAAGTTCTGGAACACGACGAGGTCGAAGTTGCCGATCTCGGAGGTGAACAGGTCGCGGTACGGGAACGCGATCAGCGACAGCTCGTCGTCGCCCCAGCGCGAGGCCCGCGCGTCGTCCCAGGTCCGCAGGATGAAGAAGCTGACCAGCTCCACACTGGGATCGCCCTTGAGGAAGCGGCGCAGGAACTTCACGTCCCACGACGGCGACCCCGCGACCTGCAGCACCCGGATCTGGTCGCGCACGACCCGCAGGACCAATGGCAGCTCGTCGTTCCCAGGGACGGCGTCCCCGTCGTAGGTCGGGACACGAACCGCCCACGCCGACCGCCCCGCCTCCTGGGGGACCACCTTGAACGTCACCGTGGCCTGGCCCGCGTCGTCCAGGGTGACGTCCTGGCTGCGGACCACGGCCCCGTCCCGCAGCAGCTCGGCCCGCACCGTCTGGCCCTCGAACCCCGATCCGGACAGCCGCGCCTCCAGCGACACCGGCGTGCGCAGGTAGGCGTACCCACCGGCCTCCACCCCCACGACCGCCAGGTCGCGCACCGCCCCCTTGGAGCCGACCCCCACCACCGTGAGCGGCCCGGGAAGCCGCGGGGGCTCTGGGTCGTCGCCCGCCTGCCACGCAGCCCGCAGGCGCCCGCGATCGATGCCGTCGGTGATCACCACCACCCCGGCGAGCCGCTCGCCCGCGTACCGATCGTCGAGGGAGGACAGCACGCTCGCGAGGTCGGTCCCGCCGCGGTCGAACGTGGTCGGGGCCCCGGGATCCAGCCGCTCTCCGAACTGGAGGAACTCCACCCCGGGCTCGGCCCGCAGCTGCTCGATCCACGCCGCGGCCTGGGTGTGGCGCGGACGGCCCTCCTCCTCGATCGCCATCGACGCGCTCGCATCCACCAGCACCGCGACCCGTCCCGGAACCTGCCGACCGGCCTCCTCCACCCACACGGGCCGCGCCAGCGCAAACACCAGCCCCGCGAGCGCCAGGCCCCAGGCGACCAGCTCGACCGCCCGCATCAGGGGGCGACGCTCGCCCGGCACCGCGAGGCCCCACGCCACCAGGGCCCCCAGGACCGCCGACCACACCACGCCGTCGGGCGCCGTGCGCAGCAGCTCGCCCCCCGCAGCCAGCTCGCCCCCGAGCCACCACGCCATCACCGCGCCTCCAGACGCTTGTCGAGGATGAGCTGGCGGACGTGGGCCTGGTCCTTCTTGTAGTTGGCGGTGAGCGCGTACATCACGAGGTTGATGCCCACCTTGAGCGCCTCCCGACGTTGGTCCTCGCCCCCCGGCGAGCACGGCATGGACGGCCGCCCGGTGACCGACCGCATCAGGGCCCCGCTCAGGTCGTTGCGGCCGTACACCAGCGGCGCGAGGTTGCCGACCGTGACGCCCTCCATCCACTTCGCCGTCGCGAGCCGACCGGGGGTGCCGTCCTTGAGCAGGAAGAACGCCCGGTGGACGGCGTGGTCGCCAGGCAGGGTGGCGAGGGGCCGGGTGGGAAACAGCCGCTGGACCAGGGCGCGCACGCTGCGGTCGACGTCGCGGTCCTGGCCCCCGGTGGTGTCGTCGATGAACAAGAACCCACCGTAGGCGAGGTAGGCGGCCAGGCGCTCCACCACCGCCCCGTCCAGCGCCGGGATCGGGGCGTCCACCAACAACACCGTGAACGGGTGCTGGGCCAGCGCGGCCGTCCCCGGATCCACCGGCACCGCGCGGGGCTCACAGGCCACCGAGGTGGTCCGCTCCAGCTCGCTGAGCAGGTACTGCCACGCCGAGGGCCGGGCCGTGGTCCCTCCGGGCAGCTGCAGCTCGCCGATGTCGAGCAGGCTCGCATCCCCAAAGGCCCGCGCACCCGGAGCCCAGGCCATCCCCAGGCCTGCTGCGAGGCCGGACAGCACCGTGCGGCGCGAGGTGGACGGCTGGGTCATGCGGGCACCCCATCGAACGGACCGTCCGCAGAGGCCTCGGCGTCCTCCGCGTCTTCGGACGGCGCAGGGCGTCGCGCCAGGGCCGACGCCAGCAACCCGCACAGCAGCGCCCCCGCCAGCATCCACGGCGCGACCTCGGCCTGCCGGGTGAACAGCTCCGGCGCAGCCTCCGCGCCGGACTCCCGCACGGTGTGGACCACCGCCACGTCGCCCTCGACCGGGTCCAGGTGGACCACGGCGTACCCGAGCACGGGAC
>JAUHWK010000684.1 GCA_030424555.1 bacterium
GATCGGATCGCGCGGACCGCGGTCGGCCTGCGGGCGCTCGGGATCGCGGTCGAGGAGCAGCCCGACGGGATGGTGATCCAAGGCGGACAGCCCCACGGGCCCGCGACGGTGGATGGGGCAGGGGACCACCGGCTCGTGATGGCGTTCGCCGTGGCCGGCGCGGCCACCCCCGGCGGTGTGGTCCTGGACGGCGCGGACGAGGTCGCGACGAGCTACCCGGCCTTCCCCGACACCCTCGCCGCCCTCGGGGCGGGCGTGGAGCGCCCGTGACCGCCCGTGTGATCGCCATCGACGGACCCGCCGGATCGGGCAAGGGCACGGCCGCCCGTGGGGTCGCAGAGGCCCTCGGCTACGCCTGGGTCGACACCGGGGCCATCTACCGGACGCTCGCCCTCGCCTCGGGTCGGCAGGGGATCGACTGGGACGACGGGGAGGCGCTGGGCCAGCTGGCCGCCGTGCTGGGCATCGCGTTTTCCTGGGACGGCGCGCGGCTCACGGTCACACTGGATGGCGAGGACGTCTCGGAGGCGATCCGCACCCCCGAGATGGGGCACGGAGCCAGCGCGGTCAGCCGCCACCGTCCGGTCCGCGCCGCCCTGCTCGACCTGCAGCGCAGCCTCGCCGCCGACGGCGGGGTGGTGATGGACGGCCGCGACATCGGCACGGTCGTGCTGCCCGAGGCCGACCTCAAGGTCTACCTGGTCGCCTCGGTCGACGAGCGTGCCCGGCGGCGTGCGGACGAGCTGCGTGCCAAGGGCGACGACGTCGACACCGACGCGATCCGCGAGGCCATCGAGGCCCGAGACACCCGGGACGCCAGCCGCAGCGTCGCCCCCCTCAAGGTGGCCCGCGATGCGATCGTGGTGGACACCACCGACGTGCCCCCCGCCGAGGTGGTCGCCCGCCTGGTCGGTCTGGCCCGTGGAGACGGCGTCGTCGGCGGTTGACCGCGTCCCTCCGCTCCGTTAAGCCCGCGCGGCTTTCCGACCGTGTCGTCCCCGACGAACGGGAAGAAGGTGAGGGACGGGAGCCCCCGTTCCCCTGTCGTGCAGACACCGGCGTCTCCCGGAATCCCCTGGGACCGTCCGGTCCGGCACCGACCCCGCCAAGGCCTCTGCCGCGGCGATCCGGGTCGGGGCGAGCGAAGCCGCTTGCCGGGCCCGTCGTGCAACCCGCTTCACTCCATCGCCGCCCGCATCCCAACTCCTGGGCGGCATCGAAGGAACTCCATGATCGACCAGAACCTCCTCGACACCCCGCTCGACCAGCTCGACGCCTCCTCGTTCAAGTCCTTGCAGGACGATCTCATGGAGGGCCGCGGTGTCCGCGAAGGCTCCGTGGTCAAGGGCACGGTCACGCGCCTGATGGAGGACTGGGTCGTGGTCGACATCGGCTGGAAGGCCGAGGGCTACGTCAGCCGCGACGAGCTGACCGACGCCGAGGGTGCGCTGGACATCCAGGTCGGCGACACGGTCGACGTCTACCTTCCCACGATGAAGGAAGACGATCCCGCGCTCATCCTGTCCAAGGAGCGCGCCGACCTCATGAAGGCCTG
>JAUHWK010000685.1 GCA_030424555.1 bacterium
AGCGGACGGGGCGGTTCGGCTAGCCCCTGTGCCCGGGCCCGAGGGCGGTCCGGACAGGGAGGTCGGGATGGCGGACGTGCGCTCGGGGTTGGAGGTCCTGCTCGACGACGGGGCGTCGCGCCTGCGCGGGGCCCGGGTGGCCTTGCTGTGCAACCACACCGCGATCGACCGGTCGGTGCGCCACGCGATCGATCGCCTGCGGGAGGCGGAGGTGGAGATCGTCCGCTTGCTGGGCCCGGAACACGGGGTCCGCAGCACGGCGCAGGACATGGAGGGCGTGGACGAGCAGCGCGATCCCGTCACCGGCCTGCCGGTCGTGAGCCTGTACGGGCACGACGAGGCCTCGCTGCACCCCGACCCGTCGCACCTGGACGGGGTGGACGTCGTCGTCGCCGACATCCAGGACATCGGGACCCGCTTCTACACCTACCAGGCCACGCTCGGGTTCGTGATGCGGGTGGCGGGCGCCCGCGGGATCCCCGTGATGGTGCTCGACCGTCCCAACCCGATCACCGGCACCCGGGTCGAGGGCGGGGTGGTGGCGCCGGGGTTCGACAGCTTCGTCGGGGCGTGGCCGCTGGCCGTGCGCCACGGGATGACCATGGGGGAGCTGGCCCGGTGGTTCGTGGCCCATGGCGGGGTCGACTGTGAGGTCGAGGTGGTGCTCGCCGACGGGTGGCGCCGCGCGCAGTGGTTCGAGGACACCGGGCTGCCCTGGGTGTTCCCGTCCCCGAACATGCCGACGGTCGAGACCGCGCTGATCTACCCGGGCATGTGCCTGTTCGAGGCGACCGCATGGAGCGAGGGACGGGGGACGACCCGTCCGTTCCACCAGATCGGGGCCCCGCACGCCGACGCCCTCCGGTTCGTCGAGCACCTGGAGCGCCTGTCGGCGGACGCCGGACTGCGTGGCGTGGCCTACCGCCCCACCGCCTTCCGACCGGGCTTTCAGAAGCACGCAGGCCGGACCTGCCATGGCGCCGAGATCCACGTGCTGGATCGCGAGGTGGTCGACGCCTTCCGGCTGGGGCTCGTCGCGGTCGAGGCCGCCTACCGCACCGATCCCATCGGGTTCGAGTGGCGGGCGGAGCCCTACGAGTTCGTGAAGGACCGCCACGCGTTCGATCTGCTCACCGGGGACGGGCGCTGTCGCGCGGCCCTCGATCGCGGCGAGTCGATGTGGCCGGTGCTGGACGCGATGGCGTCGGACAAGACGGACTTCCTGGCGTCGCGCGAGGACGTGCTGCTCTACCGGTGAGGCGTCCGCCAAGCCTCGGCCTCTACGGCGGAGGGCGGCCTACGGAAGCACCACCTCTAGCGCCTCCTGCACGGTCCTCACGGGCACGAGGCGGATGCCGTCCACCCCCTTGGGATCCAGGCCCGGGGGGACGACCGCCTGCCGAAAGCCGTGGCGTGCGGCCTCCTTGAGGCGGGGCACCGGGTGGCTGACGGCGCGGACCTCGCCCACCAGCCCGACCTCGCCGAACAGCAGGGTGTGGGGATCGAGCGCGCGGTTGCGCAAGCTGCTCGCGATCGCCGCCACCACGGCCAGAT
>JAUHWK010000173.1 GCA_030424555.1 bacterium
CACGCGTTCACCCTGCCCCCGGTGTCGGAGGCCACCCTGTCCAACGGCTTGGTGGTCAAGGTCGTCGAGAACCACGAGGTCCCCACGTTCGACGTCCGGCTGATGCTGCGGCTCCCCGACGACGCCGACGTCGACGGCAAGCAGGGCACCACCAGCCTGCTGTTCTCCTTGATGGACGAGGGCGCGGGCGATCTCGACGCCGAGACGCTCGGCCGCACCCTCAAGACCCTCGGCGGATCGGTCGGATCCGGCGCAGGCACCGAGTCGGCGTCGGTCTACGCCCACGGGCCCGTCCGCAACCTGGAGCCCCTGCTCGACCTGTGGGCCGACGTCCTGCTGCGCCCCGCCCTGTCCGAGGACGAGTGGTCCGTGCTCCAGCCCCGCGCCGTCGCCGACCGCAAGGCCGCCTACGACGATCCGGGCGATGTCGCAGGCCGTGTGGGCAACCGCATCGTGTACGGCGACGACTACCGCGGGGATCTGTCCACCCCCGCCACGCTGGCCGCCGTCACCCTCCGCGACCTGCGCGCGGCCCACGATCGCCTCATCCGGCCCGATCAGGCCGTGCTGTTCGTGGGCGGCGACGTCACGCTCGACCAGGTCGTGCCCGTGCTCGAGGCCCGCCTCGGCAGCTGGACGGCCCCCGCGGATCCCCCCGCGCCCACCCCCACCGGCCTCACCACCGGCTTCGACGCGGCCACGCTGTACGTGGTCGACATGCCGGGCGCGGCGCAGTCCGTCGTGCGGGCGTTCCACCCCGTGTCCGATCCCCGAGACGCCGGTTGGTGGAACCTCACGATGGCCAACACCGTGTTCGGCGGCGCCTTCACCGCGCGCGTCAACATGGATCTGCGGGAGGACAAGGGCTGGACGTACGGCGCCCGGTGCGCGCTCAGCGACCGCCTCGGCGACGCCCTGTGGCTCTGCTACACCAACGTCCAGACCGACAAGACCGGCCCCGCCCTCGCCGAGCTCCAGCTGCTGATGGCCCAGTCCCGCAGCGACATGCCGTTCACCGACGACGAGCTGGCGTTCTTCCGCGGCTACCTGGTCAACGGCTACTACGGCTCGTTCGAGACCCCCCGCGAGCTGCTCGGCGAGCTGGCCGACCTGTGGCTGTACGACCTGCCGCCAGAGCACCTGGAGGCGTTCGTCCCGGGCATCGAGGCGGTCGACACCTCCGCCGCCAACGCCGCATGGGCCGCCGAGATCGACCCCGACCGGATCGCGTGGCTCATCGTGGGCGACCTGTCGGTGGTGGGCGACGACCTCGCGGCCAGCGGGCTCCCCATCGTCGAGTTGGACAAGGACGGCCGCCCCGTCGCGGCGGAGTGACCGTCCCGCAGAGGCTGCCGTGAAGCTCACTGGACGCATCTTGCACCTGGCGGAAGACCCCGACCTGGTCCGCCGCCAGCTCGATGGCGAGGACCTCGACGGGGTCGACGCCTACCGCTTCGGCGTCAACACCGACGCGATGATCTCGGGCCGTGCCTGCACGCTCGGATGGACCGAAGACATCCTCGGGCCCTGGTTTCTCCAGGACTTCGGGGAGGTCGTCGGCCACGACGCGATCCGAGCCGGCGGGTTTCAGGTGGTGGTCGGCGGCGACGCCTACGGCTCCGGGAGCTCCCGGGAGGTGGCGGTGGTCGCGCACCGCGGCGCCGGCATCGCGCTCGTCGTCGCCGACAGCGTCCAGCGCATCTTCCAGGAGAACATGGTCTACAGCGGGATGCCGTTCACCACGGACCGCACCGTGCTCGACCGCCTCCAGGCCGGCGAGGCGATCGACCCCGCCGACCTCGCCCGTCCCCTTCCCCCGTTGTTCCGCGCGATCGCGGAGGCCGGCGGCCTGCTCGCGTACGCCCACGGCCTCGTCGACGGCACCCGCGTGGCGCCCGCGCCGCCGGCCCACGGCCCACGGCCCATGACCCTCGTCGAGCGCCTGCTGAGCCAGCGCGCGGTGGTCCCTGGGGCCGACGCCCCATCCCTCGCCCCGGGCGATCAGATCCTCGCCCACACCGGGTTTCGCGGGGTGCACGAGTACACGGCCGCGATGGTGGTCGACCTGTACGAGCAGGCCTTCGGCGACACCCCGATGCACGACCCCGACGGCATCGCCGCGTTCGAGGACCACTTCGTGCTGCTCGACCACACGGCCGTTCCCGAGGCCGTCCGCGACGCCCGCCTCGGCCCGGCCCGCGCGATGCGGGACGCGATGGTGGCGGCCTGCGCGCGGTACGGGATCGGCATCCACGGCCCCGGGCGCGACCGTCCGCCGGGCGTCTGCCACCGCCTGGTCGTCGAGCGCTACGCCCGTCCCGGCGACGTCGTCGTGCTCACCGACTCCCACACCCCCACCGCCGGCGTGCTCGGCGCGTTCGCGTTCGGGGTCGGGTCCACCGCGATGGCGTTCGCGCTGCGCACCGGGATGATCCCGGTCACGGTCCCGCGCACGGTCCGGGTGGAGCTCACGGGGCGCCCCGAGGGAGGCTTGTCCCCCAAGGACGTCATCCTCCACCTCATCGGCGACCCCTGGATGCGCGAGGAGCGCTGGCGCGAAGGCCCCGCCGACACCTGCGTGCTCGAGTTCGCGGGCCCGGGCCTGGACCACTGGTCGGTCGACGAGCTGAGCGTGCTCACCAACATGACCGTCGAAGGCGGCCTGATGACCGGTGTCGTCGCCCCGTGCGCACCTGTCGCCGCCTACCTGGAGGCCACCGGGCGCGGTGGACTCGCCCTGCCGGACGCCGACCCCGGCGCCGCGTACGCCCGCGTGATCCGCCTGGATCTGGGCGAGGTCCCGCTGACGGTCGCGTCCCCCGGCGACAGCCGGAACCGCGCCCCCCTCGCCGACCACGGCGACGTGCCGATCCACAATGTGGTCATCGCCAGCTGCACGGGCGGCAGCCTCGCCGATCTCCGCGCCGCCGCCCAGGTCCTCCACGGCCGCCACCTCGCGCCGGGCGTCCGCCTGACCGTGTCCCCCAGCTCCCAGGCGGTGCTCGACGCCGCCACCGCCGAGGGCCTGATCGCGACCTTCGAAGCCCTCGGCGCGGTCGTGACCGTCCCCGGGTGTGGGTCGTGCATCGGCAACGGCCCCGGGATCCCCCACCCCGGCGAGACCACCGCCTCCACCACCAACCGCAACTTCGATCGCCGCATGGGGGCGCCCGGCCCCGTGTGGCTGGTCTCGCCCGCCGTCGCCGCCGCCAGTGCGATCACCGGCCGGCTCACCGATCCCCGCACCCTGCCCGAGGTCTCCGCGTGAAGCTCGCCACCTGGAACGTCAACAGCCTGCGCGCCCGCCTCGACCACGTCGTCCGCTGGGCGGAGCTGGCCGCCCCCGATGTCCTGTGCCTGCAGGAGACCAAGGTCGTCGACGGCAGCTTCCCCCACGAGGCGATGGCCCAGGCCGGCTTCGTCCACCGCGCGATCCACGGCCAGAAGACGTACAACGGCGTGGCGATCCTCAGCCGGTTCCCACTGGAGGACGTCGAAGTGAACTTCGTGGACGGCGAGCCGGACGCCCAGGCTCGGATCGTCCGCGCCACCATCCAGGGCGTGCGGGTCGTCGACGTGTACGTCCCCAACGGCGCCCCCCTCAACTCCCCCAAGTTCCAGTACAAGCTCGACTGGCTCGCCCGCCTCACGGCCGAGCTGCGGGCCCACGAGGTGGCGTCCGGGCCGTTCCTGCTGTGCGGCGACCTCAACATCGCCCCCACCGACGCCGACACCCACGACCCGTTCGACGCCGCCGGCGACATCCTGTGTACCCCCCCGGAACGAGACGCCTTCAAGGCGTTGATCGACCTCGGGCTCACCGACGTGTGGCGCCACGCCCACCCCTTCGGCACCGACTACTCCTGGTGGGACTACCGAGGGCAGGGGTTCCGCTACAACAAGGGCTTCCGGATCGACCACATCCTGGTCAGCAAGGCCCTGCGTCCCCGCTGCCGCGACGTCGAGATCGACCGGCGCCCCCGCGAGTGGGACACGCCGTCGGACCACACCCCGGTGTGCGTCACGATCGACCCGGCCTGAGGCCGCCATGGCCCGAGAGCACGTCGTGCGGGTGGGGCCGGTTCCCCCCTGGGTCCCCGCCCGGCAGTGGCTCGGGGACGACCGGTTCGCGCCCGATCCCGAGCCCGGCTGGTGGACGGGCGTGCTCGACCCGGACGGTGCCGCCGACGTCGCCGCGCGCCTGCGGGGACTCGGCGCGGGCGGCCACGCCGTGGCGGTGCAGATCCGTCCCTCCCTCAAGCGCCCCGTCCTCCGCGCTGGACGCACCCGGGACGCCCGCCGTCGACGCGACACCACGCCTGGGTTCACGCGGCCTGGGTGTCGCCTGGACGAGGAGGGGCGCTGGAGCCTGACGCCAGAAGCCCTCGCCCTCGCGATCGGACGGCAGATCGCCTCGGCCCTCCCCGACCGCGCGACCGTGCTCGACGCGGGCTGCGGTGCGGGCGGCAACGCCATCGGCTTCGCGCGGGCAGGGCTCCGCGTCATCGCCGTGGAGCGCGATCCAGGACGGGTCGCCGACGCCCGCCACAACGTGGGCGTGTACGGCGTCCAGGCGTCGGTCCAGGTGACCCTCGGCGACGCCACCGAGGCGATCGCCACCACCTCAGCCCAGGCCGTGTTCGTCGATCCCCCGTGGGGCGAGTACGACCACCGCAGGTGTGGGCTGGACGACCTCGGTCCCCTGCGCGCGTGGCTCGACGCCGCCGCTGCCCGGGGCCTGCCCCTGTGGGCCAAGGTCCCGCCCTCCTTCGATCCCGCCACCGTGCCCGGCGCCGTCCCCGCCGCGTGGTTCGGACGCGCGAACGGCGACCGTCACCGCCTCAAGTGCGTGACGATCGCCGTGACGGGGCGCTAGCGCATTCAGCCGTTGCGACGGCGGCGGAACCCGACCAGGAACGGCACGACCGCGAACGGCGCCAGGCCCGACGGCGACAGCGTGGTGCTGGCACAGCCGCAGGTCTCGTAGATCGAGCTGCCACCCGGCGTGTTGTACAGCGGGTTGTCGCTCGTATCCAGGTTGCCGTCCTTGCCATCCTCGACCACCGCGTTGCCGACGATCGGCACCTCGACGCGCGGCTCGGCCGGGTCGTTGGACTCGATGATCAGCTTGGCGCGGAACTCGCCCTTGCGGTTGGGGGAGAAGGTGATGTTGACCCCCTGCTGATCGCCCGGGGCGATCGCGAGCTCGGGGGGGGCGAACGCGAACGCGCCGGAGCCATCGTCCTCGATGCTGACAGTGCCCTCGAGGTCGAGCAGGCCGGCGTCGATCACGCCGAACTTGAACACCTTGGAGTCGCCGACGGTGATGTCCGCGAACTCGACCTTGTCCCGCGCCAGCTCGATGACGGGCAGCGGGTGGAAGTACGGCGCCGTCTCCTCGTGAGCCTCGAAGGTCTCCTGCGTCTCCGTGTAGGGGAAGACGTCGAACTGCTGCTGCCACAGGTTGAACGAGAACGGGATCGTGAACCCGAACACCGTGATCTCGATCGTGAAGTCGACCCCGACCAGGTACCCGAGGCGGGTGCCGATGTCGGCGATCCACTGGTTGGTCAGCTCGAGCTCATCGGTCTGCTCGTACAGCTCGATCACGTTCTGGAACGTGAGGTCCGACGCCTGGTCGGAGCCATCGGTGCTGAAGGTGTCGACGAAGCCGGAGGGCTGCGTGACGATGGTGTCGAGCGACGAGCCGTAGACCGTGCCCTCGCTGACCGGGTCGGCGAAGATCTTGATGCCGATGCTGGCCCCGAGGAAGCCCTCGCTGAGGACGGGGACCGTGACCGGGAACTCGAACTTGCCAGACTTGGCTTGCGGCTGGAGGATCATCCCGGCCTCGCCGGCCTGGTACGGCAGCAGGAAGGGGATGAACCGCTCGACCTCGTCCTCGAACAGGGCCTCCTCGGAGACGACCTGGAAGTACAGCGGGTTGCCGACGACCGTGGCGCCGACGCTGACCGTGAGCTGCATGCTGGAGGACATGCCGATGAACGAGGACTCCTCGAGCGGCGTGGTCGAGTGGTACACGCTGGAGTCCTGATCGATCACCGGCCAGGAGACGTTCGACTCGCCCTCCAGGTACAGCCCGATCTCCGCATTGCCCGACAGCGTCGGCGTGGCGCCCAGGTCTTCGAGCACGCCCGAGACCACGTCCACCGTGAGGGGGATGGACAGGGCATCCGCGCGAACCGGCTTGATCTCCTCGAACCGGAAGAGCTGGGCCTCGCTCTCCCACTCCTGGGCAAGGGCCGGCATGGCGACGGCCAGGGCGGCGAGCGACACGAGCGCCTTGGGGGCGGTCCGGGCCAGTGCGGGACGGTGCGAAATGCGGCTCATGGTCCACCTCGAAACGGTGCGCGAGGATACCGGGTCGGAGGCCCGTCCGCCGGGAAATCCGGCGAGCGACGTGGAGCCCGGGATAGAGGCCCCACCTCGCAGCCACCGATTCTACTCGTGCGCAAGCCCGATCGCAACGGCATTGTGGCCGCTTCGACCGGTCGCTGACCTCACCGGACGCGCGCGTCCCGGAGGCCCACCGCCACGGGCACGCCGCCATGCCGGAACCGCAGGACCACCCGGAACCCGGGGCCCAAGGATCCGAACAGCGCCGGATCGGGCAGGATCCAGGCGATCCGCCAGCCGTCCCAGGCGGCCAGTGCGCGGCGCCACGCGGCCACCATCTTCGGCATCGCCTCCCGCGAGGCGATCCGGCGACCCCACGGCGGGTTGGCCACCAGCAGACCCCGATCGCCGGGCGGCACCAGCTCGGCGAAGTGTCCCTGCTCCACCCGCACCCGTGCGCCGACCTCCCCGCGCCGCGCGTTGCGGATCGCGGCCTTCACGGCCCCCGGATCCCGGTCGTACACCAGGATCGGCGCCTTGCCCGTCGGCATCGCGACGCCCTTGACCTTGGCGCTGGCGTACATCGGCCACCGGCGCCAGGCCGTGGATCCATCGAGGGACACCGGCAGGCCTGCCGCGCGCCGCGCCGCCTCGATGCCAAACGTCCCCGCGCCACACATCGGATCCACCAGCGGCTCGTCCGGCGACCAGTCCGCCGCGCGCAGCACCGCCGCGGCCACCGTCTCCCGCAGGGGCGCCTTGACCGTCTCCGGGCGCCAGCCCCGCTTGTGCAGTGGACCACCCGAGGCGTCGGCCCACACCACCGCGTGCGACCCCTCCAGCTCGACCAGGACCTCGTGGGGACCGGGCGGACGCCCCGAGGCCATCCCCCGTGGGCCCCGCATCGCGTCGCGGATGCCCAGCTCGACCTTCTTGCCGACCGCCCCACCCCGTCGAAGGGCGGCCCCGTTGCCCCGCAGGACCACCCGCACGTCCTGGCGAGGATCCAGCACCTGCTTCCACGGCAGCGAGCGCACGCCGCTGGCCAGGGACTCCATCGACGCCGCCTTGACCCGGCCCAGCTTGATCTGGACCCGATCGGCACAGAAGCAGCCCGCGTCCAGCCGCGCGAGCACCCCGGCCGTGGCGTCCACCAGCACGCCGCCAGGCACCGGCCGGTGCGCGACGCCCAGCGCGTCCAGCTCCGCACCCAGCGGCTCTTCCAGCCCCTTCAGGCAACTCACCCGCGCCGTCCTTGCCCCGTCCGACATCCGGTCTCCCTGCCCCATCCGGGCATGATCCTCCGCCCGACGCGATGCGGGCCGACGGCGGCGATGCTAGCTCGGACCCCGCGGGGACACGATGATCACATCGATTGCACATGCTGCGGGACTGGTCGCACTGGCCGAGATGGGCGACCGAAGCCAGCTGGTCTGCATTGCGCTGGCGGCCCGACACCCGGGCCCCGCGGTCCTCGCCGGGGCGGTGCTCGCCTTCTCCCTGATGAACACCGTGTCGGTCACGGCAGGTGCCTTTCTCAACCAGTGGCTTCCCCCCAGCGTGGTCGTCACCGGGAGCGGCCTGCTGATGCTCGCGTTCGCAGCGTGGACCGGGCTCGACGACGACGACGACGACGCCGAAGTCGACCAGCGCCACCT
>JAUHWK010000174.1 GCA_030424555.1 bacterium
GCGGCGGGGTGGTCGCACGACTATGGCCACACGGACACGATCCTCGGCCGCGCGGCCCCGCTCGAGGTGTTCCCGCGGGTGCGAACATTTCTCGACAGGCATCGGGATCGTGTGGCGGATCGGGAACCAGGCGGGCGATGACGAAGGTCGGGGGGGACAGGCGCACCAGGTGCGCGAGAGGACGTCATGGGGGGATGGGTCTGGGTGTGGGCTGCGGCCTCGGGGGGATTCGCGGTCGGACGGCGGGCGCGGTGGATCGGAGCGGCCTCCGTGCTCGGCGCGGGCGTGGTGGTCGTCGTGGCCGATCTGCTCACCCACCTGATCGGGGTGTGGGACCTGGTGGCGATCGCCCTGGTGTCGGTCTTGGCGTCCGCGACGGGGGCGATGGCGCCTGCGCGTGCGCTGCGCGGGGTCCTCGGGCTGGTGCTCGGCGTGGCGGTCGCCGAGGTCGGTGCGCGGGCCGTGCTCCCCCCCGCGCCGTGGGTGCCCGAGCTGGACCGTCCCTGGATGCTTCCGCTGGACGACGATCTGGAGGTGGGGCCCGGCAGCTCTCTGCATGAGGCGGGCCGGGCGTGCCACTGGCTGATCCATGCCCCGCTGCCGATCCGGGCCGAAGGGGACCGTCGGCCCACCGTGTTGCACCTCGGGGACTCGATGGTCGGGCGGTACGACCGATCCGACCCGCAGACGTTCGAGGCGTGGCTGGAGGCGCGAGATCCGGCCCGTCGGCACCTCGTCGTGTCCCTGCCTGGCCGCGCCCCCGACGTCACCGCCCGGGTGGCGGAGCGCCTGCTCGCGGAGGTGGATGCGGTCGTGCTGTACGTGTACGCGGGCAACGATCTGGACGAGCTGGGCGCGATCCTGCCGTGCTGTGTGGCGGGCCTGCGGGGCCCGTCTCCAGACGCCCGCCGGTGTGAGCGCCCGTCGCTGGCCCCGGTGTGGACGCGCACCGCGCTGCTGAGCCCCCCGCCGGCCCTGTTGCACGAGGCGGCGCGCCATTCTCGGGTCGCGGGACACCTGATCGGACGCCTGCACAAGCTGCTCCGCCAGAAGGCCGCCCGGCACGGGCTGGAGGCGTCGGTGTACGGGGTTCTTGCGTCGATCCGCGATCTGGCGGAGCGGGCCGAGCCCATGGGGGTGGGGGTCCAGGTCGTGTACCTGCCGGAGCCCTCCGCAGATCCTCCGTCGCTGCTTCACGGTCCGATCGTCGCCTCGCCCTGGCTGGCCTTGGACGCCTCGCCGATCGCGGCGGCCTACGCCCGCACCGGGTCGCTCACCCTGGACGACGGGGTGCACTGGCGCGCACCGGCCCAGCACGCCTTGGCGGACGCGGTGGTCGACGCCCTGGGAGAGGCCTGGACGGCCGTGCCGCGGGTGGCGTTGGCGGCCGCACCGCCCACAGCGGAGTAGGGTCGTCCCCCCGACGGAGGCGCCCGTGACGAGCCTGCAGGAACGAATCGAAGCGGGGGCGGCCAGCGGTCGTCCAGACGAGGACGCGGTCCACGAGGTGATGGACCAGCTCGACCGCGGCGTGCTGCGGGTTGCCGAGCCGCCGTCCACCGATCCGGACGGAGACTGGACCGTCCACGCCTGGGTCAAGACGGCCATCCTGCAGTACTTCAAGGTCGCCCAGATGGAGGAGGGCAGCCACGGAGGGATGCCCTACCACGACAAGATCCCGCTCAAGACGCGGCTCGCGGAGCAAGGGGTGCGCGTGGTGCCACCCGGTGCGGTGCGGTTCGGCGCGTTCCTGGAGCGCGGGTGCGTCGTGATGCCTGGGTACGTCAACCTCGGGGCGTACGTGGGTGCTGGCAGCATGGTCGACACCTGGGCGACCGTCGGGTCCTGCGCGCAGATCGGCGCGGGCGTCCACCTGTCTGGCGGCGTGGGGATCGGTGGGGTGCTGGAGCCGCCGCAGGCCGCCCCGGTGATCATCGAAGACGGGGCCTTCATCGGGTCCCGCTGCATCGTGGTCGAAGGGGTGCGGGTGGGTCGCGAGGCGGTCTTGGGAGCGGGTGTGGTCGTCACGGCGTCCACGCCGATCGTCGATGTGCGGGGGGACGAGGAGATCGTGCTGCGCGGGCGCATCCCGCCGCGGGCGGTGGTCGTGCCTGGCACGCGCACCCGCACGTTCCCGGCGGGCGAGTACACCCTGCCGTGTGCGCTCGTGATCGGAGAGCGGCGGGAGAGCACCGACCGCAAGACCTCCCTCAACGACGTCCTGCGTGAGTTCGCCCTCGCCGTCTGACCCCCCCACCGCCACCCTCGCCGCCCGCGACGGCACGCCGGTCGCGGTGGTGTTGGCCGTGGGGTTGGTGGGGATCCACCTCATGACGGGCTGGTGGGCGTGGGATGCGGGCGAGGCGGACGCCTGGCACGCGTGGATCGGCGAGCGGAGTCCGCGGGTCCGGATCCTGGTTGGGGGGCGGTACCTGCCGATGGTCGCCGCGGAGCCGTGGCGTCTGGCCTCCAGCGTGCTGCTGCACGTCGACGCCCTGCACTGCGCGGTGAACGCTGCGGCCGTGGTGGTGGTGGGGCGGTGGATCGGCCCGCTGGCGGGCCCTGCGCGGCTGCTGGGGTGGTTTGCGCTGGGCGGACTGGCGGGCGGCGTCGCCGGACACCTCGTCGGCATCCCGCAATCCGACGGGGCCAGCGCCGGGCTCAGCGCGTGGATCGGGGCAGGGTGGTGGTGGGCCTCCCGTCGCAACCTCCCCGACCCGGAGGAGGCCCAGGTCTGGGTGAAGGTGCTCGGTCCCGCGGCGGCGTTGAACATCCTGATCGCCATCGTGATCCCGGGGATCGACGCGATGGCGCACACGGCGGGGACCCTCGCGGGGGTCGCGGCGGCGGCCGCCGATCGACGCCGGGGTCCGGGCTGGGGGTGGGCGTGGGGCTTTGCGGTGTTCGCCGTGCTGGCGGGCGTGGGCCTCACCGGTGTCGCTGCCGTGCAATACTCGCCGCCGAGCGGCTGACGCGGAGGACGGTCCATGCCCAAGGTGGTCGACCACGACGCGCGACGGGCCGAGGTGCTGGACCAGGCCTACCGGCTGATGGCGGACGAGGGCTACGGTGCGGCGACCATGCGGCGCATCGCCCGGGCGGCAGGGGTCAGCACGGGCACGCTGTACCACTACTTCCCCGACAAGCCGGCCATCCTCGACGGGATGTTCGAGCGGCTGATCGGCCAGGACCAAGCCCGCGTGACGGCGGCCATCCCCGAGGCGGCCAGTCCGGCCGAGCGGGTGCGGGTGCTGTTTGCGTTCTTGCGCGACGAGGCGGAGCACTTCCGGGCCCTGCTCCGTCTGGCCCTGGAGGTGCACCGGCACGAGCCGGAGGAGGACAGCCGCGCGCGCGTTCAGGAAGCGGTGGCGGGGTACCGGGCCGCGGTCGCCGACGTGCTGGACCTCGATCCGGCCCTGGCCCACGCGGCGTTCAGCTTTATCGTGGGTGGGTTGTGGCAGGGCATCGTCGACCCCCGATCGGTCGATCTGGATCGGGACGAAGGCATCGCGCTGGGGTTCGTGACCTTGAGAGCCGACCGCTCGTAGCGGGGCCGGGCCCTCGAACCGCCCGTTCTAGACGTCGCGGCCCTGCTCGTCCGTGAGGTCGTCCCGGGACACGGCGGCGTCGAGCACGGCGCGCCAGGTCGGCCAGAACCATTGGCCGGGGATGTCCTCAGGCGGGGGCAGGGCACCGTCGACCGGACGCCACAGCCGGCCGATCGGGGCCTGGCTGACGTAGTGGGCGAAGAACAGCAGCAGCATCCGGTGGTGGTCGGCGCGCAGGTCGGACTCGAACCGGCGGATGGAGGCGAGGCTGGCCTGGGTGCGGGCGAGGTGGGCCAGCAGGATGCCCTGGATGGTGACGGGGCGCTCCGCGGAAGGTGCGCCGGTCCAGCTCTGCTGCACCTGGCTCGACCAGGTCTCCCGCAGCTTGGTGAGGGCCGCGCGGGCGGTGCCCTCGTCGAGTCCGATGGTCTGGGCGACGTGACGCTGGGCGTCGGGGCGGGCGGTCCAGTGCAGCAACGGGGTGAGCACCCGCTGGATGTACGGGGCGAGGTCGAACAGCACGGGCTGTCCGGAGGGCACCACGCCGTGGGCCGCGAGCTGTCGGGCGCACAGCTCCGCGTACAGGCTGCGCATCACGGCATCGACCCGACGCCGCGCCTCCCGATCGAACGCGCGCCGGGCGCCCTTGACCGCCACCCCGCCCTCCGGGGTGCGCTCCATCCACGTGTCGACGGCGAAGGAATTGGCGGGGGCGGGCTCGGCACACCAGCGGGTGCCCGGCGCCGAGCCGCCGAGCCCGGTGACGTCGGCCCAGCCCTCGGCCCGCCAGCGATCGCGCGCCAGGAAGCGCTTGGCTTCCTCCTCCGGCACGACGACCACGACCTGGTCCAGGATCTCCCGGGTCTCGTCGAGGTTGCGCCCGATCGCGCGGCCACACTGGCGCAGCAGGCCGTCGTCGAGGTGCCGGGACGAGAAGTGGCCGTCGGGGGCGGCCGACCAGGTGTCGTTGCGCGGCAGCCACGGCATGTACAGCGCCTCGACGGGCGGGGGCCGCTTCATCCGCACCACGGCGTACAGCCGGCACCCGTGGCGCAGGTACCGGGTGGGGGTGAGCGTGGTGTCGCCTGGGAACAGCAGGCGATGCAGCACGGACGGATCGGTGCGCGGGTTGCCGGCCCGTCCCCACAGCCAGTGCATGGCGCGAATGCGGGTGAGGACGTCGGCGACGTGGCGATCCACCTCGTTGCGCAGCGTCTCGAGCTGCGCGATGTCCATGCCGAGCACCTCGGCCAGCCGACCATCGGCGCGCACCACCAACGACTCCGAGGCGGTGCTCGCGATGGCGAGGGTTCGCCGGGAGTGGGGCTCGCTGAACAGGGCGAGGGCCATCGCCCGGGCGACCGCGGGCGGGGGCGGCCGGACGGAGACCTGGGTGACGGGCTCGTCGTACTGTCCGGCGACGTGCGCGACGTGGCCGGCGACCTCCGCCACGCCGGTGCGCTGGTCGTCCGCGTGGTCCACAGTGCTGGCCCGCCCGAAGCGATCGAGCGCGTCGGCCAGGTCGGCGATGGGCTTCCAGGCGGGTTCCATCGGGTGCCCCCGGGGATGTGGTGGTGCCCATGGGACGGCCCGCGGAAACGCCCCCGTCCCGCGCCCACCCTCGGGCTGTGGTTGCCCTACTGCACCGCGTGCCGCAATGCACGCTGTGTGGCGGCCTGAACCGTGGGATCGCCGAGGTCGTGGGCGGCGACGAGCAGCATCAGCAGGCTGAACAAGGCCATCCCACGCGCGGCGTCTTCCACCGAGGTCGACACGCCGCCGTAGGTGCTGAGGGCGAGGGCGCGGTCGGGTGGAGCAATGCCTGCCCACAGGATCCCGAGGTCGACGGAGGTGGGCGCGAGGCAGGTGTCGCCCCAGTCGATCCACCCCGTCGGCCGGTCCGCCGAGTCCAGGACGACGTGGCGCAGGTGCAGGTCGCCATGGACCAGCCGGACCGGGCCGGGATCGGCGGTGGCCGCGCGGGTGAGGGCACGTCGGATCGCGTGCTCGGGCACCGGGAGGCGCCGATGGATCGCCGCGTCCAGGACCCCCAGGGTGCGCTGGGCGAGGTCGGCAGGACGTCCCCGTGCGCCCGGGTCCCGGGGGAGCCGGTGGGCCCAGGGTTCGACGTGCGCGGGATCGTGCAGGGCGCGCAGGGCGCGGCCGAGGGCCGAAGGATCGGCGCACCGCCCGCCGGTGGCGAGGGCGGATGCGAGCTCCCGTCCCGGGACGGGCTGGTACGTCATCCATGGGCCGGGGACCCCGGGCAGGGGGGGCCCGTGGTCGAGCACGACGGGGGTACGCAGGGGCAGCCGGCCTGCGAGCCAGGGCAGCAGGGCGACCTCTCGGGCCATCAGGGGATCGCTGACCGGCCGCAGGCTGATCCGGACCCACCGATCGCCTGCGTCGAACACGGCGTTGTCCCATCCTCGCCCGACCTCGCGGGGCACCCTGTCGGGTGCGATCGCGCCCCGTGACGCCAAGGCGGCGAAGGCCTGCCGGGGGTCGAGGGGGCGGTGGGATCGCCACGGTGGGGTGGGCGCTCCGGGCATCGGGGACTCCGGTTCCCG
The DNA here is from genome assembly GCA_030424555.1 of bacterium. Classification (GTDB taxonomy): domain Bacteria; phylum Myxococcota_A; class UBA796; order UBA796; genus JAUHWK01. The sequence continues at coordinate 6,119 of JAUHWK010000174.1, forward strand.
CGATCCGGGCGGGTGGTGGTCGTCCTCACGGAGGACAGACCGCGCCGTATCGGCCGGATGGGTTGCATGCCTCCCGCAGGGTCAGCGCAATACGGGGAGGGGCCACGCCGTAGGCGGGCCGGGAGGAAGGATGATGTCGACGCGTGCCCGGGATCGGGTCCGTGCGCCGGTGGGCGTGCGGCGGCTCGTGCTGGCCGTTCTGGTGGCGGCCGGAGCCAGCGCGTGTGGAATGGAGTTTGGCGGCGGCGATCCGGACAAGGGAGGGGGCCGGCGGGCGGTGCCCCCGACCGTCGTGTCCACCGCGGTGGTCGCCACGGGCGACGTCGACGAGCTGCTGGAGGCGTCGGGCACGGTCGAGGCCCGCGCGGCGGCCGATCTGTCTCCAGAGACCACGGGACGGGTGACCGAGGTGCGCGTCGAGGTCGGCGATCGCGTGCGCAAGGGCGAGGTCCTGGCCGTGATCCGCAACGAGACCGCCCAAGGCGGTGCGGCGCGGGCGGCCGATGAGGTCCGCCACCTCAAGGCCACGCTGGCCGAGCTGGAGTCCTTGTTTGGTCAGGGCGCGGTGAGTGCGCGCGAGGTGGAGGACGCCCGCTACAACCTCGACCAGGCCACCCTGCGCCTGTCGGAGGCCCGCGCCACCGAGGCCGACACCCGCCTCGTGGCCCCGTTCGCCGGCGTCGTGGCCGTGCGCGACGTGAAGGTCGGAGAGGTCGCTTCCGGGGGTGCCCGGGCCGTCCAGGTGGTCGATCCGTCGGAGCTGCGGGTGCGCGCTCGGCTGCCCGAGCAGGACCTGGGCCGGGTGTCGGTGGGCCAGACCGCGCGGCTGCGCAGTGCATACGACGACACGCAGGAGGCGAGGGCCACGGTCACGCGCGTGGCACCCGTCGTCGACAACACGTCCGGCACGTTCGAGGTGCTGCTGGAGCTCGACAAGGACCAGCAGGTCCTGCGGCCTGGTCAGTACGTCCGCATCTCCCTGGTGGTGGACCGCCGCGAGGGCGTGCTCGTCGTGCCCCGCGAGGCGGTTCGGTACGAGGAGGGCCACGCGATCGCCTGGCGGGTCGAGCCCGCGCCGCCCGAGGAACCCTCCGAGGACGAGGCCTCCGAGCAGGACGCTGCAGCGGACGGGGAGGCCTCCGCGGAGTCGGCGGAGTCCTCCGAGCGGCCCGAGGACACCGGGCCTGAGCTGGTGGCCAAGCGGGTGCGGATCGGCGTGGGCCTGGTCGACGAGGCCCGGGCCGAGGTGGTCGATGGGCTCGACGCGGGCGATGAGATCGTCACGGTGGGCCACGCGAGCCTCCGGGACGGCTCCCGGGTCCGCCGGCCCAAGCGGGAGGCCGACGGCGACGGCGACGGCGACGCGACCGCGGCCCGCGACGACGCGGCGGACGAGGACGCCGGGTGAGCCAAGGGGAAGACCGGACCGGGCAGACCCCGGCGGGTGACGGGGCGGCGGCTCCGTCGGTGGGGGCGCTGGCGGGCATCGTGTCCCGGCCGGTCGCCGTGTCGATGGTGTTCCTGGCGGCCGTGGTGTTCGGCCTCGTCAGCTTCCAGCGCCTGCCGATCGCGCTGATGCCGGAGCTCGGGTACCCGACGCTCACGGTGCGCACGGCGTGGGATGGGGCGGCGCCGCAGGAGGTCGAGCAGCAGGTCAGCCGGGCGATCGAGCAGAACCTCGCCACGCTGGATGGCCTGGTGTCGCTGCAGAGCCGCTCCCGGGCCGGCAGCAGCGACGTGGTGCTGGGGTTCACCTGGGATGCGGACCTGCCGGCGGCGAGCCAGAGCGTGCGGGAGGCGCTGCAGACCACCTTCCTGCCCGACGACGTCGATCGGCCCTTGATCCTCCGGTACGACCCGTCGATGGAGCCGTTCCTGCGGCTGGCG
>JAUHWK010000175.1 GCA_030424555.1 bacterium
TGGACCCCCGCGATCCCGATCCGGTCTTCGGGATCGGGCCCCACGACGCGATCAAAGACCTCCTGGAACGTGGTGTGCGCGAGGTCTGCGGGCTCGACCGAGGAGGGCCTGGGATGGACCGCCCCCCCTTCCGGAACCACCTGCACATCGCCGATGGTGTCCTGACCGACCGCCAGCAGCAAGGACAGCTCATCGTCCGCCGACGTCTTCAACGCCCGCTGCAGTGCCACCAATCGGCGCCCTTCTGGCAGGAGGCCCGCGAAGAATGGCGGCACCGCACCCGCAGGCTTCCACACGGGCTCGGCGCCAAGCGGAAGGGTCCACGCGACGGCCGGCCCATCGTACGACCCGTCGTACGCAAACCGGCAGCCGCCATCGACGCGCACGAGCGTCCCGGCCCGTCGTCCCGCTTTGCGCACCTCCGCCGTCTCCACCCGCAGCAGGTCGCGCAAGCTCAAGGCCGTCCGCCTTCGCCACGGCGCATCAGGTGCAGCTCCAGGCCCAGCACCTCAAGCACCGCCAGCAGCTTGTCCAGCCGTATCGTCGGCTTGCCCGACTCGACGGTGTGGACAAACCGCGTCGAGCACTGGGCGAGCTCGGCCAGCTCCACCTGGGTGAGATCGAGGGCCTGCCGCCGGTCGCGGACCGCTTCACCGATACGTGATGCATGATCGTGCATAGGCACTGGGTCGCACGCCCCGTGGGCGCCGTCAACCGCTCGAATCCGCACGAACGTGCAGATCGAACGGCCACAGGGGCTCCGATCACGCTCGGGCCGCCCGTTGGTGCACGATCGCGCAGATCGGGCGTCGTGTGAGGATCCGTGCAGCCGACCCCGCCCCACACCAGCGGGGATCCCCTACCCGCCGGCCTCTGTCGACCCGATCCCGTCGGCGTGGCTCTCCCCGATTCGCTCGAGGAACAGGGCCTCCAGGCCACCTGGGGGGAGGTCCTGCGCGCGCTCGTCCGCGACCACCCGGCCATGGGCGAGCATCACCACCCGATCGGCGACCGCCTGGACGGTCTCGACCACGTGGGTGCTGAGGATCACGGTCCCGCCCTGATCGCAGTGGGCCCGAAGCGCTGCCTTGACCCGCGCCGCGCTGGGTGGATCCAGGCCGTTGAGGGCTTCGTCCAGCACGACGACCTTGGGCGCGGACACCATCGCGCAGGCCAAGGCCGTGCGGCGGCGCATGCCCTGGCTGTACTCGCGGATGGGACGGTCCGCGTCGCCGCCCAGCGCCGCCAGGGTGAGCGCCGCGTCCAGGTCGCCGCCCCCGCGCACCGACACCACCAGCTCGAGCATCTCCCGGGCGGTGAGGTGCTCGAACAGGGCGGGCTCCTCTGGCACCGCCCCCAGGTGACGCAGCGCGGCCTCCGGATCGGCGTGGATGTCGACCCCGGCGATCCGGATTCGGCCCGCCGTGGGACGGAGGATCCCGGTCACCATCGCCAGCAGCGTGGACTTTCCAGCGCCGTTGTGTCCGATCAGGCCCACGAACGTGCCCGGCGCGATCGCGAGGTCGATGCCCTGCACCGCCTCGACCCGACCGAACGTCCGGCGAACCCCTTCCAGCGCCAGCGCAGGCGTGTCGCTCATGCCGTGCCTCCGATCGCGAGGCCCAGCGCCACGGCTGCGCCCACCACCGCTGCCGCCGTGTAGCCCGTCAGCGCCTGACGCTGGGCCGCGCCCGCCGACACCCCCGCCGTGAGCACGACCCCCCCGATGGCCAGGCCGAGCGTCACCCAGGCCCCGGATCCCGCACGCACCGCCACCGCGACCGCCACCACCGCAAGCGGTGCGGTCGACCACCCGATCACCGCCAGCGCGCGGGCGACGACTCGCCGCGCAGGACGGTCCGCCAGCCACCGCCGCAGGTAGGGTCCCGTCTCGACGGCACCCAGCACCGGCACCCGACCGGGGAGCAGCGCGATGCAGGCCGCCACCCACCCCGCACGCCAGGGCCCGGACGGGTCGTCGGTCCACCCCATCGCGACCGCCACCACCGCGACCGCCCACGCCGCGTTGACCGCGCCGCGCCGCGCCCGCCAGCCATAGCGAACCTCGCTGAGGAACCACGGCCGCACGCCCGCTGGGAGGCGCGGTGCCTGTCCGTCGAGCGGGACCCGCAGGGCCGTCTCGGCGTTCTCGACCGCCGCGTACCGCGCCCGGATCTCCTCCAGGACCGGCGTCGCCTGCCGCCAGCTCGCACGGGCGACCCCGTCCATGCCCCACCCCATCAAGCCGGCCAAGGCCCAGGGCAGGACGACCGACACCCCCACCCGGGCCGACAGTCCCGCGCCAGACGCCACCGCGACCACCGCCTCCGACACCCCGACCATCGCGACGCCGATCCCGAGCACGACCGGTCCCAGGCTCCACAGGATCGCCGCCTGTGGCCGTGGGTTGGCGCCCCGCAAGGCATCCAGGACCCCGTGCCACCGGGGATCCTCGGCCGCGGACACCGCGAACAACAGCGCCCGCGCCGACGCGAGCCACGACGCCACCGCCAGACCCAACATCCCGAGCGCCCCCACGCCCCAGGCAGCCACCCCCAGCCGCCAGGCCGTGGGCAGGACCACCACCGACGCCGCGACCGCCAGAACAAGCACCTGGCGACCGCCGTCGGCCAGCGTCTCCCGCACCACCGCCGCCGCGTCCACCGGCAGCAGCGACCACACCGCACGGTACGACCCCCGCAGCACCCGCCCGTGGGCCAACAGGCCGATCCAGCAGGCCATCACGGTGCCGACCCGCAGCCAGGTCCCCGCCACGAGGTCCCCGCCAGGGCCGCTGGCGAACCGTCCGTCCACCGCCCCTGCCAGCCACGCGGCCGCCGCCCACAGCGCCAGCGCCTCCAGCAGCCACACCGCCCGGCGCTCGCGGCGCCGCCGAACGTACGGGCGGGCCACGACGGCGTTCACGCGGACGCCTCCTGGGAGGGCGGCACGGCGTCGTCGTCCATCGAGCCGCCTGAGGTGATCCGCCGGATGTGAAGCTGCCCGGCCGCCGCGATGGTGAGCATGGCCCCCGACACCGCCAGGCCGACGGGCGCCGTCCCCTGTTCGCTCAGGTAGGCCATCGACACGCCGAGCAGGTTGTTGAGCGCGTGGATCGCCACGCACGGCCACAGCGAGCCGGTCATCCACCGCACCCACCCCAGCGCCAAGGCCGTGAACACCAGGGCGATCCCCTGGATCGGGTCGATGTGGTAGGCCGCGAACAGCACGCTGGTGACCACCCACACCGCCCACGGCGGCAGGCCGCGGCGCAGCACGTTCCACATCCAGCCGCGGAACAGGATCTCCTCGGCCAGGGGCGCCACCACCACGATGCCGATCGCCATCGCGATGCGGGCCAACCACGGGCCGCTCAGGATTGCGTCGTTCAGGGCGTCCAGCGCACCGAGGTTGAAGGCTGGCGCCAGCGTACGCAGCAGATCCGCCAGCCGCCCAGGCAACCACCCCGCCGTCGATCCGATCACGACCGCGGCGATCCAGGCCCACCGAGGTGGGGTCACCCAGGCGAGGCGCACCGACCAGACAGCATCCTCCCCCTGAAGGGACGGGAACACGCCGCGCCCCAGCCGATCTGCCATCGGGATCGCGGCCACCATCCCCGCGAACTGAAGGTAGAGCCCGACGGTGACCACCCAGCCTGGCAACGCGGAGGACACGACCGTGGCACCGGCCGATGCCCGAAGGGCCACGTCCACCGTCGCCAGCAGGCCGGCCACCACGTTGACGACGACCAGCACCCCCAGCCACAGGACCATGTACCCCGCGACCAACACGAACCCGGAGATGTCCCGACGAGGGGACGTCGTCACCCCACCACCCGCTCGCCGCGCGCCGAGTGGGTGAAGCCCCGGGTGACGCGCACGGGGATCGTGCGGCCGACAAGATCGAGCGACCCAGGCACGTTGACCATCAGGTGGCTCGAGGTGCGACCGCAGATGACCCCGTCGTCGTGGCGGCTCGGCCCCTCGACGAGGATGTCCACGACGGATCCCTCGTAGGACCGGGCCCACGCGGCACTGCGGGTACGCTGCGCGGTCTGCCAGGCGGTCAGCCGCGCGCTGGCGACCGCCGCGGGCACCTCGTCTCCCCGATCGATCAGCTTGAGGGCTGGCGTGCCGGGCCGCGGGCTGTACTTGAAGCTGAACGATGCGACGAACCCTGCCGCCTCCATCAGCGACATGGTCTCCGCGAAGTCCTCATCCGTCTCGCCGGGGAAGCCGACGATGATGTCCGTGGTGAGGGCCAGATCGGGGCGGGCGTCGCGCAAGGCCTCCACGACCGCGAGGTAGCGCTCGCGCGTGTAGAACCGCTTCATCCGCCGCAGCACGTGGTTGGACCCGGACTGGACCGGCAGGTGCAGGTGGGACGTGAGCTGGGGCAGGTCGCGGTAGGCCTGGATGACGTCGTCGCCCATGTCCCGCGGGTGGCTCGTGGTGTAGCGAATGCGCTCCACGCCCTGGATGTCGGCGACCGCGTACAGCAGCTGGGCGAACGTGCGCTCCCCGGCCACCTTGAGCCCGTAGCTGTTCACGTTCTGGCCGATCAGGGTGATCTCACGGACCCCGCGCGCGGTGAGCCCGCGGACCTCGTCGAGGATCTGATCGGACGGACGGCTCGCCTCGTCGCCCCGGGTGGTGGGGACGATGCAGAACGTACACCGGTTGTCGCAGCCCTTCTGGATCGTGACGAAGGCGCCCACGCCCTGATCCGCAGGGTCCAGGTCGGACACGAACGGGTAGGTGTCGAGGTCGAGCAGGTCGGTGTCGAGCACGCGGTGGCCCTGCGCGGCCCGCGCCACCAACCGACGGACGTGCGGCACGCCGTCGGGGCCGAACACCATGTCGACCTCGGGGTACTTGTCGAGCAGCGCCTGCCCTTCCTGCTGGGCGACGCAGCCCGCGATGCCGAGGACCACGTCCCGCCCGCGGCGCTTGTCCTTGCGGAACGGCCCGAGCGCGCCGTCCATCTTGTCGACCGCCTTCTCCCGGATGGAGCAGGTGTTGAACAGGACGAGATCCGCCTCGTCGGGGTCGGTGGTCTCGACGTAGCCGTCGGCCGCGAGCTGCGCGCGCATCTTGCCCGTGTCGTACACGTTCATCTGGCAGCCGAACGTCTGGAACCACACCCGACGGGCTGGTGGGGTGGCGGCGCCCTCCGGGGAGGGACCGGAGACCGACTCCCTGGCGGGTGGATGGATCGCGGCCGCCCCGTCCCCGGACAGGACCGTGGACGTCGGAGGATCGCTCGCTGGGCCGTGCGCGGACATCGGGAGGCTCCCGCGGGGGACCCACCCGTCTAGCCTGTCGGCACCGGCCTCGCCCCCTGTGCGGACCGCGGCTATGCTGGCGCCCCGGAGGTCGTGTGAGCCGCCCCGTGCGCCGAATCCCCGTCAGCCCCTGTCGCCCCGCGTCTCCGCCCGTCGTCGGCGTCGGCTCGGTGCGGGGCCACGGCCGGGGCTCGCTGCGGGCGGTGGCACTCGGGGGCCTCAGCGTCGCCTTGGCCGGATGCTGGGACCTCTCTCGCGCCCCCCTCCCCGAGGAGCGCTACCCCTGGCAGCCCGATTCCGGCGTGCCCGAGGGCTGGAGCGTCGAGCGGGTCGGCAGCGGCGTGCGCTGCCCTGCCGGCGCCCAGGCCCCGCTGTTCGTCGTGGCCCCCGATGCGGTCGACCCCCGCGTGGTCGAAGACGCCCCCCGGCTTCCCGTCGCGGTGATCTTCACCTCGGGCGCGTTCGACTACCTGCTCGATCCCCCCACCGGCGACCCCCTCTCCGGCGACTCCTGGCGCCAGACCCTCGACGAGCCCAAGCGCCTCGGGATCGGCTGGGCGGCAGACCGCGCGTTCGAAGCGCTCGGCCTGCTCACCAACTCCGATCCGATCGAGGCCCACACCGGAGCCCTCGCAGGCGCCCTGGCCGCCCGGGGCATCGCCTCGGTCGTCGTCCCGAACTGCTGGGGCGACCTGTGGCACAACCGGGCCGGCGTGGTCGACAACCTGTTCATCTCCGACGGGTTCCTCCGGGATGGCCGCACCCTCGCCGAGTTCTCCTGGCGATTCCTCACCAGCCCGTTCCCGCCCGGGAACCCCGTCACCCTGCCCGTCAAGGCGCAGCGCGAGCGCCTGTACATGATCGGCCTGGGCGAGGGCTCCCGCGCGGTGGCAGAGCTGCTTCGCCTGCGCGACGCCGACGGCTCCGCCCCCTACCAGCCCGCGGCGGTCGTGATCGACAGCCCCGAGGACGACCTCAGCCCGTACTACCGGGCGTCGGGGGACGGCGACGCCCTGGCGATCCGCACCGGCATCGACCGAATCCACCTCGGCGGTCAGACCGAGATCGGATCGGGCTCGCTCGCCACCCTGTCCGACGCCGACCTCCCGCCGCGCCTGGGGGTCATCCTCCCCTCCGGTGACACCAGCATCCTGGACGGCACGAACGACGCCCTGCGCACGCGGCTCGACGACCTGGTCCTCGGCGGGCTCGACACCGACGTGTCCGACACCGACGCCCCGCCCCCCGAGGTGTGGACCTGGACGCCGGCGGCCCCCGCCCACGTGCTGTCCAACAGCGATCCGGCGATCGCCAAGGCGGTCGCAGACTTCCTCGCCGAGGGCCTGGACGCGGTCGATCCGACCTACGTCGATCGCTGACGCCCATCGGCCACGGCCCGGCTCCACCCAGCCCACGGCCCGCCCGCCGAAAGGCCCCCCATGGACGCGGCGATCCAGGCGCGACAACGGTTGACGGCGCCCCCCCCGCTCCATAGCGTCCACGCCTGCCCTCCCTCCTGCCCTCCGTCCCTCCCGGGCCCCCATGATCGACGGCGACATCCTCACCGACAGCCGCGGTGCTTCCTGGATCCTCGACGCCCCCCTCGGGCGTGGACTGTGGGGACGCGCCCGGGTCGTCCGGGGCGAGGACGGCACGATGGCCGTCCTCAAGACGCCCCTCACCGCCAGCGACTTCCCCGATCGCGACGACGCGGCCGCCCTCGCCGAGGCCTGCCGCCGCGCCGCCCACACCTTCGCCGACCTGTACGAGGCGGGCGGCAAGCCCGGCATGCCGCCGCTGCTCGCCCGCGTCGCGCTCGACGACGCCCCCGCAGCCAACGGCCGGATCGGCCTGTTGTTGCCCCGATACGGCGCGTCCCTCGAGTCGCGCCTGGCGGGCGGGATGCCTCTCGCCGAGGCGATCGACCTCGTGCTGCGCACCCTGCACGGCCTCGCCACCGCGTCGGCCGCCGAGCCCTTCGTCCACGGCAACCTGCGCCCCACCAACATCCTGCTCGACGACGACGGAAATCCGGTCCTGTCGGATCGGCTGGTGGCACCCCTCATCGCCCACCGCGAGGGCCTCGAGGCCGCCGCCGGTCCGCGCACGCCGTACCTGCCGCCAGAGGCCCACGGCGCGCCGCTGCCCGGCCACGACACCTGGGCATGCTGCGCCACGCTGTACCGCGCCTGCATGCTGGCCGGAAAGGCCGACGACCCTGACTCCGAGCCCCTCCCGCTCCCCCAGGAGGGCCTCGGCCGGGTCGCGCTCGCCACCGTGCAGGACGCCGCCGCCGGTCGCCTGCGCGCCGAGAAGGCCAACCCCCGGTTCTCCTCCCGGGCCGTCCGCGCCCTCGGCCGGATCCTCAACCGCGGCCTGTCGGAGGAGCCCGCCCCCTCCCCGCCGTTCCGGTTCGAGCGCGCCGCCGATCTGCGCGATCGCCTGGTCGAGGTCGACGAGCTGATCCACCCGCACATCACCCACGTCGGCGCGCTCCAGCCCGGTCCCGAGGCCAAGGAGGACGTGTTCGAGGGGGGATCGCTGGTGTCGTTCTCCGTGAACCTCGCCACCACCCGAGGGGTCGACGCCGAGCACGACCTCGTCCCCGGCGTGGCGGTGGTCGACCTCGACGCCGCCGGCGACGGACGCGT
>JAUHWK010000686.1 GCA_030424555.1 bacterium
TGTGCTCGAGCGCGAGCAGCGCGGTGAGGGTTCCCTCGTGCTGCGCCTCCGGGACCGAGAGCGCGTCGTAGCCGAGGCCCTCCACCCGTCGCGCGTGTGCCGCGACGTCCGCCAGGCGCTGGGACTTCTGGACCCCGGCCGGGTTGATCGCACCGCCCTGCACGGTCGCCTCCGACGCCGTGATCAGCACCAGCGTGCCCCGCACCCGACCCACGCCGCCGATCACGCCCGCGCCGGGGTGACCGCCGTCGAGATCGCCCGCGAGCGCGCCGATCTCCAGGAAGGGACTGCCTCGGTCCAGCAGCAGATCGACCCGCTGCCGCGGCAGCAGCTTGCCCCGCGCCAGGTGCCGCTGGACGTACCGGTCGCCGCCGCCCGCCCGCGCCTTGGCCCAGCGCTGGCGCACCGCATCGAGGGCTTCGAGGTTCCCCTCCCGGTTGGCGACGAACTCCGGAGACCGGATGTCCACCCGCGTGCCGAGCACTTCCATGCTGCCTCCCGCCAGACATTGACATGCATATCAATCCGTCCAGGGGGGCCCCGTCAAGGCCGGACCGTCGGCGGGCTGCACGGACCACGATACCGACGCGGTCTGGTCGAGGTGTCCGTGCGTCCTGCCGTCCGAGCCCCCCTCCCCCTGCTCCTCACGCTCGTGGCGTGCGCCAAGGCGCCCTCGGTGGACCTGTCCACCCCCGCCGATCCGCCGCCACGGTTTGCGTTCGAGGACGCCGGCCTCCCGCACCATCCCGGCGCGAACACGGCCGTGCGGTGGGCGCCGCGATGGACCTGGGGCACGCGGTCCGGCGACGTGTCGCTGGCCTTGCAGATCGGCGCGGGCGACACGATCGGCACCACCCTGTTCGGCATCGTCACCACCGCGGACGGCCGGACCCCGTTTCCGTCCCCGGACGGCGACGTCCCCTGGGAGCCCGGCGCGCTGGACCACGCCTCGCTGCAGCGCACGCCCGCCGGCTGGCGCCTGTGGACCCACGTCGAGTCTGCGCCGTCCAGCCTGTACCTGACCGACCTGGATCGGGAGGGCGCCGCGTTCGTCCCCACCGCCACGCGGGCGGTCGACCTGTCGCGCATCGGCGGCGGCAAGGACTTCTGCGCGGGGACGATCACCCCGTGGGGCACCCTGCTCAGCAGCGAGGAGTACGACGTCGACCTGCGCACGCTCGACCCCTCCGGCCGGGTGGCCGATCCCGTGTCCACCTACGACCACGCCTGGAACCGGCTTCCCGAGGCCCTGCCCCACGGCGCGCCCTTCCACCCGTACCAGCATGGATGGGTCCCCGAGTTCGCCCTGGCGCCCGACGGCTCGACCCGCGCCACCAAGCACCTGGCGATGGGCCGGTTCAGCCACGAGATCGGCCTGGTCCTCCCCGACCGCCGCACCGTGCTGCTCACCGACGACGTCTCCCGGTTCGGCGGCCTGTTCCTGTTCGTCGCCGACCACCCCGAGGACCTGTCGACCGGCACCCTGTACGGCCTGCGCTGGACCCAGACCGCCCGCGCCCACGGTGGCGCCGCGGCGG
>JAUHWK010000176.1 GCA_030424555.1 bacterium
ACCGAGGGCGCGGCCGTGTCGGTGTACATCGGCGACGATCTGCTCGGCACGGGCTCGTTGTCCGGCTGCGACCTCCGCTACACCTCGCCGCCGTGGACCGAGTCGCGGCCCAGCGGCGACGTGCGGTGGCAGCTGTCCGGCGAGGCCGTGATCGCGTTGGGCGACGCGTGCAAGGCCGAGGACGGCTGGGTCGGCACCGAGGAGATCGAGGTGATCGAGACCACCGACGACGACGTGCCGGGCGGATGCCGGTACCGCTACGACGTCACGGGCTCGTATGGCGGGTTCGTCGAAGGTTCCGACGCGGAGTGACGCGGATGTCGCGGTGATCTCCCGCCACGGGGGAGGGCCACGACAAGGATGTCGCACCCGGACGCAGGCGCGTGGGCGAGATGCGCCCATTGTCCTGGTTGTCCCGATGTCGGCCCGAGTGGCACGGCGTGTGGAATCGACCCTTGCGTCGACGGGGCCCATGCCCGTGCCCCTCAATGCCTCGTCGACCTCCGGGGGGCGGCTGCGGGAATTCGCCCGGGGCCGCCTCCCGGTTCGCATGGAGGGGGGCGCCGTCCCCGGGTGGGTCGGAACGTGGCACCAGGTGCGGTGGGCGAGGTCACCGGGTAGGACCGCGGTTCGCGTCGGAGTGCGTGTGTCGCTGCCTTCCTCCATTCAAGCCCTCGCCCTCGCGGGGCTCGTCGGGCTCGCCGGCTGTTGGGGAGAGCGCGCCTTCATCCTCGAAGGCCAGGTGCTTGAGCAGCTCGATGCCGACACGATCGTGGTCGACCACGACCCCGTCCAGGGCCTGATGCCCGCGATGGTGATGCCGTTCGATGTGTCGGAGGCGGGGATCCTCGACGGCGTGCGCCCGGGGGCCCGCATCGTCGCGCGCCTGATGAAGGAGGACGGCAAGGTGGTGATCGACAAGCTGCGGGTGACGGGCCACGCCCCGCTGCCGCCGTCGTACCGCCAGCCCGAGGGGGGGCCGGTGCGCCCCGGCAAGACCCTGCCGGCCACCGCGATCGACGTGGGGGACGGCCCCTGGACGGTCGGCGAAGGCCAGGGCGTGCCGACGGTCCTGACCTTCCTGTACACGACCTGTCCGCTGCCGGCGTTCTGTCCGATGGTCACCAGCCGGCTCCAGGGTCTCCAGGGCTCCTTGTCTGCGGACGACGACGCCCGGCTGATCGCGGTGACGATCGATCCGTCCACCGACACCCGCACCGTCCTTGACGCGTACGCCCAGACGGCTGGGGCCGACCCGGCGCGGTGGCGGTTCGGGCGCCTGGAGGGCGAGGCGCTGGAGGCCCTGGTGGGCCACGCGGCGCTCAGCGTGGTGCGTGAGGGCGAGATCGTTCACGCGATCCGGTGGCTGGTGCTCGACGCCGAGGGCCGGCTGATCGAGCGCTACGACGACAACGGCTGGCCGATGGACCGGGTGCTGTCCCAGCTGCGCACCGGAGCGCCCACGGCCCCGCCCGGAAGCGATGGGACGCGGACACCCGACCACGAGGTGCCGGGGCCCGGTTAGTCGGGGGGCCGCCCTGGAGCGCCCCCATGGATCTGGCCGCCGAGACCACGCGACGCCGCACGTTCGCGATCATCAGTCACCCCGATGCGGGCAAGACCACGCTGACGGAGAAGCTGCTGCTGTACGGCGGGGCACTGCACCAGGCCGGCGCCGTCAAGGCCCGCAAGGCCAACCGGCATGCGGTGTCGGACTGGATGGAGATGGAGAAGGAGAAGGGCATCTCCATCACCTCGTCCGTGCTCCAGTTCGAGTACGAGGGCCGGCGGATGAACCTGCTGGACACGCCGGGCCACGCGGACTTCAGCGAGGACACCTACCGGACCCTCGCGGCCGTCGATGCCGCGGTGATGCTGATCGATGCCGCGAAGGGCGTCGAGGCGCGAACCCTGCGCCTGTTCGAGGTCTGCCGGATGCGCAACCTGCCCATCCTCACCTTCGTCAACAAGTGGGACCGGCCGGGCCTGGATCCGCTGGACCTGATGGACGAGGTCCAGAAGACCCTGAACATCGGCGTGACCGCCGCCAACTGGCCGATTGGGGAGTCCACCTCGTTCCGGGGGGTCTACGACCGCCGCGCGGCCCAGGCGCGCCTGTTCGAGCGGGTCCCCGGGGGCACGGAGATCGTGCCGGAGCGGATCCTGTCGCTGGACGATCCTTCGCTGGCTGCGGCCCTGGGCGAGGAGGAGGTCGGAGAGCTGGAGATGGCGGACGAGCTGCTCGCCGAGGCGGGCGACACGTTCAGCCGGGAGCGCTTCCTCGCGGGCGAGATCACGCCGTTCTTCTTTGGATCGGCGATGACCAACTTCGGCGTCGGGCCCTTGCTGGACGCCATCGCCGAGCTGTGCCCCCCGCCCCGCGCCCGTCCGGCGGTGGTCGGGGAGCGCGCGCCGTTGGATCCTGGGTTCTCGGGCGTCATCTTCAAGATCCAGGCGAACATGAACCCCAAGCACCGCGATCGCATCGCGTTCTGTCGGGTGGTCTCGGGTTCATTCGAGCGCGGGATGGACGTGACGTTGGCGCGCACGGGCAAGACGATGAAGCTGTCGTCGCCCCACTCGTTCATGGCGGGCGAGCGCAGCATCGTCGACGAGGCGATGCCCGGCGACATCGTGGGCTTGTACGATCCAGGGGACTTCCGGATCGGCGACACGGTGTACGCGGGCGAGGCGGTGCGGTTCGCGGGGATCCCGCGGTTCGCGCCGGAGCTGTTCAGCCGGATCATCCTGAAGGACCCCACCAAGCGCAAGCACCTGCAGAAGGGCCTCACGCAGCTCGCGCAGGAGGGGACCATCCAGATGTTCATGCGCGAGGGGCTGGGGGCCGCCGACCCCTACGTGGGGGCCGTGGGTCAGCTCCAGTTCGAGGTGCTCAAGGAGCGCCTGAAGAACGAGTACCGGGTGACGGTGCAGCTGGAGTCCCAGCCCTTCCGGGTCGCGCGCTGGGTCGAGGGGGGCGACGCCGTCGTGGACTGGTTCCGCGCCCGCTCCGACTACTTGCTCGTCTCCGATCGGGATGGCCGTCCCGTCGTGCTCGCCCAGACGCCGTGGGCGCTGTCGTACGCGCAGGCCGAGCTCAAGGACCTCGTGCTGCGGGACATCAGTCCGATCGAGGTCGCGGACTGACCGACCACGGTGGCCCCGGCTGCACCCGGCGGGACGGATCGCGCAGGGTGAGCCCGAGGCCCACGGTGGGTGTCGGCGCGGTCCAAGCGTGGGGGGCGCGCACGGGAAGCTGCACGTCGAGGTCGACGAGGACGCCGGGCGCTGCTCGGGCAAGCACGCCGACGACGGCCTGGAGGTGGGGCGGTCCACCCCCGACCACCCCGGTGTGGACGGCCCACCGCGGGTGCAGCTCCGCCACGACCCCGAGATCGCCCCGGACGTGGGCGGGCAGTCCCTGCACCCGGTTGACCCCGACCCAGAGGCTGCCCCGCACCGCGATGCGTGCGGAGACGGGGATGTGGCTCTCCCACGCCACCATGCCGGCGGCATCGACCTCGTCGGGGTGCCACCGGAACCACCGGGCGTGGCCCGCGGTGGCGACGAGCCCGAGCGCGTGCCGCTGCCGGAGCGTGGGATCGGCGAACACGAACCACAGCCCGCCGCCCGCCGCGCGCACTCGGACGCCGCCTCGCGCCTCCGACGGCACGGCGCTCGCCACCCACCCGACCTGACCGGTCAGCCCCACGGTGACGGTGCCGCGGGGGGAGGACCACACCGGCAGGGCGCCGTGGACGTCGCCGAACCCGAGGACCGCCGCGCCGGGAGCCAGCGCCCCCTGCAGACGGACCCCTGCGCGGTCGGGAACCAGCGCCCCCCAGGCCACGTCCCGCGGCGGATCGGCGTGGGCGAGGGCGAGCCACAGGGCGATCACTCCAGCCTCGCGCGGCCATGGGCGGCGTCGACGAGGGCGGCGGCGCGGTTCGGGTCACAAGGCAGGGACAGGGCGGGGCCACCCCGCCACGTCGCGGTGAGCTCGCCGTCGGGGAGAAGGTCCAGCGCCGTGCGCCACAGCCGCGGTGCGATGAGGTCGGGGACGGGGGTGTCGGGGCGCGCCACCCCGTCCACCAGGAGGACCGGTGGGGTGGGGTCGGGCTCGCTCGTGAGCAGGACGACGTCTGCGGCCCCCGCGGCACAGTGGGCCCCGTCGAGCAGGACAGGGGCCGAGCCGGTCTGAAAGCGCACGATCCGTCCGTCGGGCAGGGGGCGCGTGCCGGGGGAGGCTGCGTGGGGACCGCCGGGGTCGACATCCTCCAAGGTGAGGACGTAGGCGGCGTCGGGCTCGAGGGACTGGTCGGGGTGGAGCACCAGGTGGGCGCGCACGTCGGGGTCGAGGCGCAGCGTGAACGGGATCGACGGGCCGTCGTCCCGGTGCAGGGCGATGCCGGGGGCCAGGGCCGGGGCATCGTCCAGGGCGGTGCCGGCGTCGAGGAGGAGGGGGGCGTGGGGGTCGACGGCGGTCCAGCCGTCTCCGGGCAACACCCCCCAGGTGGGCGACAAGCACCCGGTGAGGCCTGCGAGCAGTCCGTGGCCGATCCGGCGCCAGGCCCCGGTGGTCACGGCACCAACACCACCGCGCCGATCGTGTCGTTGGACGCGACGTGGGCGTGGGCGGCCTCGGCGTCGGCGAGGGGGAACGTGCGGTCCACGATCGGCTGGAAGGCGCCCTCGGCGAACCGTGGCCACGCGAACAGGCGGAGCTCCTCCAGCAGGTCGGCCTTGAAGTCGACGGAGCGTGCCCGCAGCGTGCTTCCCTCGATGCGGGCGCGCTTCATCAGCACCTTGCCGAGGTCGACGGAGGCCTCGCGCCCCCCCATCAGGCCGATCAGCACGATGCGGCCGTCGGGTGCGAGCACCTCGAGGTCGTGGGGCAGGGTGGTGCCGCCCACGGGGTCGAGCACCACGTCCACCCCGTCGGGCGACCACGCCTTCACCGCCTCGACCCAGGCGTCGGCACCGTCGTGGCGGTTGGCGCCTGCGGCCGCACCCAGCGCCCGGCAGCGATCGATCTTGGCCTGGCTGCCCACGATCACGAACGGCGCATGCCCGGTGACGGCGCACAGCTGGATCGCGGCGGTGCCCACGCCCGAGGCGCCCGCGTGCAGGAGGACGTGGGCGGGGCGCGTGCGGGTGGCGAGGCCGCCCAGGCGGCCGAGGTTGAGCCAGGCGGTGGCCCACACCTCGACGATCGCCGCGGCATGGACGGGCGTGAGGCCGTCGGGGATGGGCAGGACGCACACGGCCTCGACCACGACTTCCTCTGCGTACCCGCCACCTGCGAGCAGGGCGCACACCCGATCGCCCACCTTGAACCGGGTCACGCCGGGGCCGACCTCGGTGACCACGCCAGCGCACTCCAGTCCGAGGAGGTCGCTGGCGCCGGGTGGGGGAGGGTAGCGGCCGGCCTTCTGGACGAGGTCGGCACGGTTGACGCCGGCGGCCTCGACCTCGATCCGTACGCACCCCGGGCGCATCTCGGGGGATGGTCGGCGGACGAGGTGGCAGGTGCCGTCCTGGACTTCGATGGCGTGCATGGCGACTCCTGTCGACGCCCGTCCGTATCGCGGTGGTCGGGGGCTGCGGACGGTTAGGCGCGGGCCGGAGGTGATGGTGGACACGTGGTCCCGTGGAGAGCGAAGCGCGTACGCCGTGACGCGGGCTCTCGGCCTGGGGGCGGTGTTCGGGTCGGTGGAGCTGGTGCTTCGCGTGCTCGCGTCGTCGGGGTCCGTCGGGCTGGCCGGGGTGGTGGGGAGCGCGTGCGTCCTGATCGGGGTGAACGCGCTGGCCGCCGCCGTCGTGGCGCTGCTACTGGTGCCGCTGCACCGCGCGGGATCCACCACGCCGGCGTACCGGACGCTCGCACTCCAGCTGTCGCTCGCGCTCACGGTGCTCGTCGCGGTGCAGGTGGGGCCCATGGCCGACACGGCGTGGGCCCATGGTCGCCGGGCCGTCGCGCTGGCGCTGGTGGGCATGGTGTTCGGCTTCCTCGGGGCGCTGTACGTCAACGTCCGGTACTGGCTCGCACGGATCGATCAAGGGCACCCCGCTCCGGTGGGAATGGCGGCGCTGGTGGGTCTGGCGGGTGCCGCGGCGACCGCGATCGCGCTGGTGGTGGTGATCGCGCGGAGCGGGCCGGGTCCGGCGGGCCTCGAGGGCGATCCGTCGGTGGTGGTGATCACGGTCGAAGGCGTGCCGGATGGGCTGGTGGGGGCGACCGATCCGGTGGGACGGGCGGTCACGCCGCGCCTCGACGCGCTGCTGGGGGACGGCACCCGGTTCTCGGCCGCCGTCTCCCCGTCGACCGATCCGCTGGCGGCCCACGTGGCGCTGTTCACGGGCGTCCATCCGCTGCGGGTCGGCGTGCTCACGGCGCAAGACACCGTCCCCCGCGGCATCCCGGATGCCGTGTCGGCCTACCGTGCCGAAGGGTGGGCCACGGCGGCGTTCCCGAGCACGCTGGCGGTTGCGGATGCAGGCCTGCTGCGGGGCTTCTCCCATCGGGACGACGCCCGGGTGTCCTGGGCGCCCTTGGCGGACCGGGCAGGCGTGGTCGGGGCCGTGTTGGCGGCGACCGGGTCGGCGGGCCCCACATGGCGTGCGGACGCGGCGACGGTGGCGTCGTGGCGTCGGTGGTTCGAGGCCCGCGGGGCGCGTCCTTCCTTGAGCTGGGTCCACCTCGCGGGGCCTGCCCGGGTGCCCGATCCCCCAGGGCCGGCCCGCGCGCTCGCCCTGAGGACCGCCGTCTCGGACGTGGACCTCCACCTCGGGCAGGTGCTCGACACGGTGCGGGCGCAACCCCACGCGGATCGCACGCTGATCGTGGTCGCGGGGGTTCCGAGCGTGCTCCCGGACGCGGGAGACACGGCATATGGCGCATTGTCGGACGCGCGGGTGCGGGTCCCGTTGATGGTGTGGATGCCCGGATTGGAGGACGCCCCCCGCGGGGTGGCCCCGCAGGTGCGCCTGCACGACCTGGCGCCCACCCTCCTCGCGTGGGCGTCCTTGCCGCGCGACGACCGGATGGAGGGCCTCGACCTCACCGGATTCCTGGACGGGCGCCGAAGCCAGGACGCGTTTACCACCATCGTGGCGAAGGCCGCCGAGGGGTGGTGGGTGGGGCTGCGCCAGCCCACGGTCAAGTTCACCCAGCACGTGGTGGACGGCGAGGTGGTGGACGAGGCCCTGTTCGACCTGGAGGGGGATCCCGCGGAGGCCCACGACATCGCCGGGGAGCAGGAGGCGTTGGTCACCAAGGCGCGCGGAGTGCTCGGTCCGGAGCGTCGGGCGCTGGAGGCGGCGGCCGATCGTGTCCCGGGGGACGGGTTCCGTCGTGCCCGCCTCGCAGCGCTCGGCTACCGGTGACCCGATGCCCGTCTTGTCTGTCCGCCAGGTGCTCGACGCTGTCGAGACCGTGATCCAACGCCGCTGGCCCACGCCCGTCGAGGTGGAGGGTGAGCTGGCTCAGGTCACCGTGGCCGGCAGCGGCCACGCCTACCTCACCCTGCGCGACGCCGTCCCGGGCCCCAACCGGATCACGGCCACCCTCGCCGCGGTGTGCTGGCGCAGCACGTGGTCGCGGATGCGGACCCGTCCCGCCCAGGGCGACCGGGTCGTGATCCGCGGAAAGCTTGGGGTGTATGCCGGCCGTGGGTCCGTTCAGCTCACGGTGTTGGACATCTCTCCCGCCGGGGAGGGGGCGCTGGCCCGCCAGATCGCTGAGCGCCGGGCGCGCCTGGAGGCCGATGGCCTGCTGGACCCGCGCCGAAAGCGGCCGCTGCCGGAGTTTCCTGCGGTGGTCGGGGTGGCCACCAGCCTGACCGGTGCGGCGCTCCAGGACTTTCTCAAGGTGTCGGGAGCACGCTTTCCCGCCACGCGCATCCTGGT
>JAUHWK010000687.1 GCA_030424555.1 bacterium
GCGGCACGCCCACCCCCACGGCCGCCGACAGCGCCATCGTGCTGACCGCACCGGCCACGAAGATCGCGGTTCCGAGGACGCCGAGGGGTGCGGCGAGCGGCGTGGGCGTGACCCGCATCGCGTGGATCGTGCGCTCCTCGCGCGTCTCCAACAGCAGGAATCCCCCGAGGATCCCCGTGAGCACGGAGCTGTTGACCACCACGAAGTAGCTGGTGCCCAGCGGGACCCACGGCGACAGGTCGAACCCGTTGGCGCGCAAGAGCTCGGCCTGCATCCAGGGAACCAGCCATCGCAACGCGAGGGCACAGGCCAGGATGTACGACCCCGCGCCCAGGAGAAACCGGTCCCGCAGCAGACGCAGCAGGTCCATCCGGGCGATCGCAAACACGGTGGACAGGCGTGTCATCCGGAGAACCCCAGGGCGTGGCGGAACCGGTGGACGCACAGCGCGTACGCGCCCCCGATCATCGCGGTGGACATCCCGAGGGCGTACAGCCACTGGCCCGTGGACAGGGGCTCGAACGCCGCCAAGAGGATCAGCAGCGGCGCCTGGGTGGGCACCGCGTACCACAGCCAGTCGGGACCGAGCCCGACGAGGCTGAGGAAGGGGAGCTGGAGGATCATCGCCACCAGCGTGCCGGTGGGGAGCAAGAACCGCGTGATCGCGTCGAAGGGTGCGGCCAGTCCCAACCCCACCAGCGTGTAGAACACCCCCAGGACCAGCGCCCCGCCGATCAGGGGCCACGGGTTGGTGGGCACGCCCCGGGCGGCGATCGCGTACACGATCGCACTCTCCACCATCGCGAAGGCCGTCAGCGTCACCGCCTTGGACAGCAGGTACTCGCGGGCCCGCGCCGGCGTGACCCGCAGCGCGTCCAGGGTGCGCTCGCCCTTCTCCAGCAGCAGCATGGAGGCGCCGAACATGAACGTCGTGCCCCCCAGGCCCAGCACGTAGAACGCGACGAGCCCGCGCCCGACATGCTCCACCGGCACCAGGTAGCGGACCATCAGCCCGAGCATCACCGCCGTGCCCACGCCCATCGTGTACAGGTGGCTGCGGGACTGCAAGCGGACGTCGAGCTGCATCGACGCCGCGAGCCGGGACGCGGCGCCGCTCATGTCAGGCTCCGGCCGGTGACCTGGACGAACACGTCCTCCAGGGTGGTCTCCTGGGAGTGGATCGACAAGACCGTCTCCTCCCGCAACACCTGCTGAAAGGCCGTGTCTTCCCCGATCCCGTCGAGCGCGAACCGGTGCTCGATCGGCGCCTCTTCCCGGCCGGTCTGCACCACGACCTCCCGCCGTCCGTACCGTCGCTTGAGCGCCTCCGGCGACCCGATCTCCACCAGCTTCCCGTCCACGATGAACGCGACGCGGTCGCACAGGGCATCGGCGATGAGCATGTCGTGGGTGGTGATCAGGGTGGTGGTCCCCTGGGCCTGCTGGCGGGCCTTGACCAGATCCCGGACCCGCACCGCGTTGACCGGGTCCAGGCCCGAGGTGGGCTCGTCGAGGAACCACAGCGTGGGGTCGT
>JAUHWK010000177.1 GCA_030424555.1 bacterium
AGCGGCCCTCGTTGGCGGTGAAGGTGGTCCCGTCGAGGCTCAGTCCGCCCTCCGCGAGCACCGCGCCACCGCTTCCAGCCCCGGCGTCGCACCCGGTGAACGTGCCGCGCGTGAGGCTCGCCGTCCCGCCCGACATCACGTGTAGACCGGCCCCGGAGATGCCCGCCAAGTCGGTGAACGCCAGATCGGTCCCGACCAGCGCGCCGCCGTCTGCCACCGTCACCCCCCGCATCGTGTTGCGCTGGACCCGGGTGAACGAGACGTCCTCCAGCGTGGCGGTGCGCCCCGACCCCACGAACAACACCGCGGCGCTGGCCGGGCCGTCCTCGAACGCCACATCGGTCAGCGTGGCCGGGTCCGATCCCAACAACGACCACGTGAACCCGAAGTCGGTGACGACGGTGTCCTCCACGATGACCGGTCCTTGGTGCAGCTCCGACACGCTCCCCGTGAACCCGCGCAGGACGCTGTCTCGGATCTCCAGCGCGGCCGTCCCGCCCATCAGCCGCCGAGCCCCGCTGGCCCCGTCCACATCGGCCGTCACCTCGACCATCCGGACCGACGCCGCCGTGTCCAGCACGAGGAGCTGGTCGGCCACCCCGGTCACCTCGACGCGCTCGAGGTCGACCGACAACCCAGACGCGACGCCCCCCGCCGCGCCGGCATCGACCAGCCGGTCCACGTCGTCGAAGCGGGCATCCAACGCCACCAACGAGCCCGCTCCGCTGAGCACGACCGCCCGCGCCACGTCGTTTCCTTGCACGTCGACCCGCGTCAGCGTGGCGGTCCCCGAGGTCTCGAGGAGGCCCTGGCCCGCGGACTGAAGGGTGCCTGGGTACGTCAGGGTGGCATCGGACACCGAGAGGTCCGCGCCGCCCGTCGACGAGAACGTCCGTCCGACCAGGCTCTCGAACACCGTGCCCGACCGCGACGCCCCCACCACCTCGAGGTCGTGGGCCGTCGTGAACAGGAACCGCCAGGTGCCGTCGCACGCGTACAGCGTCCCCGGCTCCGACAGGGCGGTGTGGACGATGCGGGGCGCGTTGGGCGGGGCCGACGCGCTGGTGAGGTCCTGGTGCGGACCGCCTCCGTCGGGCACGAACACGATCACATCCGCTTCCCCCGCCACGCAGTCCCGATCGATGCCGTCGCACGCATCGGGCGCCCCTGGGTAGGTGAGCGGGTCGTGGTCGTCGCAGTCGATCGACGCGTCGAACCCATCGGCGTCCGCATCCACGCCGACGAGGCCCCCCGTGTCGGTGTCCGTGTCCGTGTCCGTGTCCGTCGGGGCGTCCGTCTCGGTGGGCGGGTCGGTGTCCTGGAGATCCGAGTCCGGCGCGGTGTCCCCCGAGTCCTCGGTGTCCCCAGTGTCCCCGCCCCCCTCGGCGGTGTCGTCACCGGCGTCCACGGCGGTGTCCGACGGGTCGGTGGGCGTCTCCCCCCCGGTGTCACACGCGACGACCGCGAGCAGGGAGAGCAGAAGGGGTGTTGAACGGTTCATGACAGGCCTCCAGCGGCCGGCCATCTCCCGGAAGGTCCCTCCAGGGATCCCCGCTGGGTCCCCGGCGCCCCGATCTCGGCGCCACACCGCGCGCCCATCGCGGGTCCCGGGACTCCGCGGCCAGCACGGTTCCCCGCCTTGCATCCGGGTCGCCTCGGAACGCCCTGCCACCGTCCGTCCCCCGGGCCGCCGATCCCGTCCCCACGCGGTACAACAGGGTGGCGCGGGCAGGCCCGTGCGGCAGGCCATGGAGGCCGAGCCACGAGGTCGTGTCGATGCCCGCCGCTGTCGTCCTGCGTCTGGAGGGCCCCGAACCCGGGGACGTCGAGGAGCGGACCCTACGGCCTGGAGACCTGATCGGACGCGCGTGGTCGGCCGCCTGGTTCCTCGACGACGCACGCATCAGCGAAGCGCACGCCCTCCTGAGCCTTCGGGGTGAGCGCTTCCTGTTGCTCGCCTTGCGCGGACGCCTGGTCGTGGGCGGCCGACCCCTGGAGCGGGTGGAGCTCTTGCCCGGCGCCCAGGTCGCGCTCACGCCCGACCACCAGCTGACCGTCCTCGACGTGTGGCACCCCGATCAGGTCTTGGCGATCGAGGGTCCTGACCTCCCCGCCACGCCCTTGCCCGGCGCGGCAGCCCTCGATCCCGCCGGCTACCTCACCCACCCCACCGATCCGCGCGCCATCGCGTGGCTGTGGCCGGGCAGTGGGTCCGCCCCCGCGTGGCGTCTCCGTCTGCCCGGTGGCCCCCCTCGCGCGATCGGCCCGAACGACTCCTTCGAGGCCGGCACCCATCGGTTCACCCTCAGCCTCACCCCGCTCCGCTCCACCCCCGCCACCGTCGACCGAAGCGTCGCGCACCACGGCCTCCGCCTCGTCGTCCGCTACGACACCCTGCACCTGTTCCGCGCGGGCGATGCGCCGCTGGTCATCGACGGCCTCGGTGCCCGTCTCGTGGGGGAGCTGGTCGCGTTCGGCGTTCCGGTGCCCTGGCGCCAGCTCGCCCGAGAGCTGTGGCGGGACACCCCAGGCGAGGTGCTCCTCCGAAAGCGCCTCGACGGCCTGCTCGGCCGGCTCCGAAAGGTTCTGCGGGAGGGGGGGGTTCGCCCGGATCTCGTCCGGACCAATGGCCAGGGGTGCCTCGAGCTGCTCCTCGATCCAGAAGACCAGGTCGAGGACCAGCTGTGATGGGGGACGACGACCCTTGGGGGGCGCCCAGCCGCGCGGCGATGAGCGGGCTGCCGCTCCCCGACGTCGTCTCCGAGGGCCCGGCCGATCCTTGGGACGCCCACCGCGCCCCCGCGACAGGCCGCTACGGTCCGCCCAGACCCGTCGGCGAAGGCGGCATGGGGCGGGTCGACGCCGTGTTCGACCACGTCCTCGGCCGAGAGGTCGCCCGCAAGACCCTGACCCGGCTCGACCATCCCGCGCTCGCCCAACGCCTGGTCCGAGAGGCCCGCCTCACGGCCCGGCTCGACCACCCAGGCATCGTGCCCGTCTACGATGCTGGACTCGATGCGGCGGGACGACCCTGGTACACGATGCGCCTGGTCCGCGGCCGTCCGCTGGCAGAGGCCGTCGCCCAAGCCCCCTCGGCCGAGGCCCGTCGCGCCCTCCTCCCGCGGGTGCTGAGCGCGTGCCAAGCGGTCGCCGCCGCGCACGCCGCGGGGGTGGTCCACCGCGACCTCAAGCCCGACAACGTCCTCCTCGGTCCCTTCGACGAGACCCTCGTCGCCGACTGGGGCCTCGCCCGGCACCGCTCGGAGTCCGGCGAGGCGACGCCGGAGGGCACCCCTTCTGCCGATCCGTCGCTGACCTCGTTCGGCGCGGTGGTCGGGACCCCGCGGTGGATGGCACCCGAGCAAGCCGCCGGACAGGAGGCCGGGCCGCCAGCCGATGTGTGGGCCCTCGGTCTGCTGCTGCGCTTTGTGTGGACCGGAGCCCCCGACGGGCCACTCGCGGGCCTCCCCGCCGACCTGGTGGCGGTGATCGAGCGCTCGACCCGCCCCGATCCGGCAGACCGCTACCCCGACGCCGGCGGCCTCGCGCAAGACCTCCAGGCCTGGCTCGACGGCCGGCTCGTCGAGGCCCACGACTACAGCGTCATGGAGCGGGTTCGACGGGCCTGGCCCCGTCTCCGGCTGCCCGTGGGCATCGCCACCGTGGCCACCCTCACCCTCGCTGCCGGCCTGTGGGTGGCGTTCGATCGAACCGCCGCGGAGCGGGACCGCGCCTTGGACGCCGAGCATCGGCTCTCCGACACGCTCGCTCGCACCCGAGCCGGTCTCGCAGAAGCCGCCTTCGCCAAGGGAGACCTCGCGACCACCCTCGCCGCCCTGTCCTCGAGCGAGGCCGTCACCCCCACACCCACCGGCCGCCTGCTGCGCGCCGCCCTGGGAACCGACCCCGTGCTTCCCGTCCGCGCGCGCTGGGCCCATCCCCCCGCCACGGCCGCCCACGCCCACGCCGATGGCCGGATCGGCCTGCGAACCCCACAGGGCCCACGCCTCCTCGAGCAGCCCGACGCGCCCGCTGTGGCGCTGGACGCCCCCCAAGACGCCCGGCTGTGGCTGTCCGACGACGGCACGGCGGTCACCGTCGGCACCACCCAGCTCACCCTCCACGAACCCGGCGGATCCCGAGCCCTCGCCACGTCCGGACACAACGTCTTGCCGATCGGCGCGCTCGCCAGCGGCTGGCTGCTCCAGTCGACGGGGGCCGGCGTCTCCCTCACCCGGACCACCGCGGAGGGTCCCCACTCCCGATCGGTGCGCTGTCCCCAGGGCGCGGTCGGCGACGGCGCTGCCGCGGTGTGGTCGGGTGACCGATGGCTGACGCTGTGCGGGGACGGGTGGATCCGCGTCCACGACGGTCCAATGCCCGGAGAGCCGCTGCGTCAGCTCATGGCGGACGGGGTCCCCATGTCCCGGGTCGTGTCGGCCGCACGGGTCGGCGAGCGCCTGGTCCTCGGAGACCTCGACGGCGGCGTGTGGATGGTGGAGGACGGCGGCACCGGCAGGCTGTACGGCCCCTGGCTGGTGGGCGACGCCCCCGTGCTGTCCCTGAAGCCGTCTGCGGACGGCCGGTTCGCCGCCGCGTCCTTGGGCGATCACAGCGTGGCCCTGATCGACGTCCTGTCCCACGGCAGCGTCGCGGGCTTGCCGCCCCCGGTGCTCGCCACCGCCTTCCCCGCCCCGGGCATCCTGCGCGTCGTCACCGATCGAGAGATCCTGGATCTCGGCCTTCCGTCCCCCGACACCGCCCCTCCGGTGCTGTGGGCTTCCGAGGGGCTGTCGGCGCTCGAGGTCGGCCCCAACGGACCGATCGCCTCGGGCGACGGCGATGGACGCGTGGTGGTGCGCCGTGCCGACGGCGTGGTGCTGGCCGACGCCGATCTCGGAGGACACGCGGTCAAGGACGTGGCCTGGTCCGCCGAAGGGACCTGGGTCGCCGCCGGCACCCCCCATCGCGGACCGGTCCGGCTCCACCCTGGCCAGCCGCTCCCCGACGAGCTCCCCCGCGAGGGACTGCGACGCGTGGGCACCCTGGCCGACGGCCGCCTCCTGGTCGGCGGCTACGACAACCGCGTGCGCGTCCATCGGGACGGGGCGCCCTCCGCCCCCCGCACGATGGGCCTGCCCATCGCGATGCGGCCCAGCCTCGATCGACGGCGCCTGCTCCACGGGAGCGCGACCACGTGGGCGCGTCTGTGGGAGGTCGACCAGGCGGACCCAGTCGTGCTGATGGACGGGGCGGAACGCGGCCGGATCGGCCTGAGCGGATCGGGACGCCGGTGGGCCTTCGTCGGCGCCGGACCCGGCGGCGTCTTCGAGCTGCCGCCCGTCGGGACCCCAGTCGACCCACCGGGACGGCGCATCGCCACCCTCCCTCCCCAAGGGGACGTCACCGCGGTCACCCTCGACACCACCGGCGACCGCCTCATCGTCGGGACCCTCAGCGGCGACGTGCGCGTCCTCCGCATCTCCGACGGCGCCGTGCTCGCCGAGGCGCACCTCCACACCCGCCGCGTCAGCGCCCTGTCGCTGGGCCCTGGCAACGTGGTGTGGACCGCCGGATGGGACCGCCGCATCCACCGCATCCGCCTCGACCTGCTCGACCTCGAGACCGCCTGGGCGCCCGGCACCGCCGGATCCGCCAGCACCCCCCGGCCCTGACGCCCACGGTCCGGTGCCGGGAGAACGCGCCCCGAAACGAAGAAACCCCCGCCGCGGACGACGAGGGCTCCTGGGCCGGCTCGGGAGGCCGGCGAAGTGATGGTCGGCCTGGACGGATGCCTATAGAACTTTCTGGGTCGATCCGGGGGAGGATTGGGACCGCCGAGAGGTCGCGTCGATGCTCCGGGGCCGGTGACGGCGCCGCCCGGCCCGAGACGATCTGCTGGGCGACCTGTAGGTCAAGGCGGGAACTTGTGGACTTGTCGCGAGTTGAGTTATAGTTGAGCAGTAATCGAAATGAGGATCGCCATGCCCCCCTCCCAGGACAGCTGCAACGTCCCCTGCCACAAGGTCGACCTCGTGGAGCGCTTGCGGGCGGACATGCCTCCCGACGACCTGCTCCAGCAGCTCGCCTCCCTCTTCGGGTTGCTCGCGGACCCCACCCGGCTCCGCATCATCGGCGCGCTGTCGTCCGGGGAGGAGCTGTGCGTCTGCGATGTCGCCAACGTGCTCGGGCTGTCCATGTCCGCGACCTCGCACCAGCTCCGCAAGCTGCGTGACGCGGGCGTGGTGACCTTCAGGAACGACGGCCGGATGGCCTACTACCGCATCCGCGACGGCTTCGTGGCCGGACTCCTGCTCCAGGCTCGCGTCCGGCTCCAGCAGGCGGCATAGTTCGATGTCTGATCAAGTAAAGGACGTTGACACCGCGATGCGGGCGCTGGTCGAGACGCTCCAGAGCGCGACCGACGCCCGGAAGTGTCACCAGTGCGGCTGCTTCCACGACGCCGTCGGTGCCTTGGAACGGTCGACACTGCGCGACGACCTCGATGGCGCGCTCGCCGAGGCGAGGTCTACGTTCCGCGAGCGGAAGTACGACTGCTTGGGCTGTGGGGTCTGCTGGCCGGCTGACGCGCTCAACCTGGCGGCCGAGCTGGTCGAGCTGCCCGCTTCTGCCGGGTGTCCAACGGAAGTGCCCGAGCGGCGCGCGGGTTGGCCTCCCCTGCCCGGCGAGTACGAGGTCATTCGCCATGCGGCCCCGGTCGCCGTCTGCACGCTCCACTCCCGAGAGCTGGTCGGCGAGCTCGCCCGCGCCCGTCCCGGCGGCCTGTCGATCATCGGAGCCATGCAGACCGAGAACCTCGGCGTCGAGCGACTGATCGAGAACGTGGTCGCGAACGTGAACCTGCGAGTGCTCCTCCTCTGCGGTGAGGACACGGCTGGCCGTGTCGGCCACTTCCCTGGGCAGACGTTGCTGGCCCTGGTGGAGCACGGCGTGGACGACCGCGGACGGATCATCGGTGCCCCCGGCCGGAGGCCGATGCTCAAGAACATCAGCCCAGCGCTGATCGGGCACTTCCGCGAGCACGTGCGCGTGCTCGACCATCGCGGGGAACACGAGGTGTCGGCGCTGGTCGCGGTGATCGAGGGCGCCGCCGCTCATGCCCCAGGCCCCGTCTCGGGCTCCCCGCCAGGCACCGACCCCCTCACGCGGGTCAAGGCTTCGCCGCCGGGCCGCCTGGTCCTCGACCCCGCAGGGTACGTCGTCGTGACGCCTGATCGCCGCCGCAGGCTGCTCGTGGCCGAGCACTATGAGAACCGGGGAGTGCTCACGACCGTTGTCGAGGGCGAGCACGCGGTGGACGTGATGGCGACGCTGCTCGCGCGCGATCTGCTCACGCGGATGGACCACGCGGCCTACGTCGGTCGAGAGCTGGCCCTCGCGGAGCGGGCGCTCCTCGAGGGGACACTGTACGTGCAGGACCGGGCGCCTGAGGGAATGCCCGATGAGGCCGAGACCGGCGAAACCAGCGCGTGCTGCGCCGGTTCGTGTGGAGGGAGCTGAGATGAGGTCTACGCGAAATGTCGTGATCCTGGGCGTGGTCGGCCTCGCGGTCGTGCTGACGGTGGTGGTGAAGGTGGTCACGGCCAGCCCAACGCCCGGGTCCGGCGTCGCCATCGAGCAGGTACCTGTCGAGGCGTCTGTGAGGGTGGTGCTCGTTGCCGATCCCAGGGAGGCGGAGTCGAGCTGCGGCTGCGGCGAGATCATCCGAATGGCGCGAGAGGCCGAGAACGTCGACGGCGTGGCGTTCCAGGAGATCGATCCGCGCACGGGTGCCGAGCAGATGGCCGAGATCGGCGTCGTCGTGGCGCCGACCGTCCTCATCTGGTCGGACGGCCGCGGCGAGCCGAAGCGCTTCGAGGGGGAGTCACCCGAGGTGGTGGAGGG